>JANMOK010000418.1:0-1766 GCA_031369165.1 Paracoccaceae bacterium | reverse complement strand
ATACGCCTGCATCGCCGCCCAATCGACCTTGGGCGCGGCAGCCATCAACCCCATCGCGGCGAAATTATGGGTGGATTCGTGCAGCATTTCGGTGGCATGCAGCAGCGCCTTGGACGGGATACAGCCGACGTTCAGGCAGGTTCCGCCCAGTGTTTCGCGGCCCTCGACGCAAGCCACCTTCATCCCAAGCTGCGCGCAGCGGATGGCGCAGACATAGCCGCCGGGGCCACCGCCGATGATGAGTACGTCGTAGTCGGCCAATTCGCGGCTCCTTAATGTTTTACCGGGGTGCACCCAAACGACCGGTCATGCCCGAACGGGTCGCGCACCTGGCCGTAATAATCGCCCCAAAGGTGTTTTGCACCGGCATGGTTTCCGTCGCGCCATTGGCGAGCGAAAGCGCATGCCAACGGTCAACTTCTGCCGTCGTGTCCAACTGAATATGGCCGGTGAAAGTGGTGTGGCCAATTGTCTTCGGCCCCTTGCCGTATTCGGAATATTCCGGAAACTCGTCCATCAGCATCAGCGTGGTGCCAAAACATTTCAACTGCACGTTCAACACCCGCCCCGAATCCTCGCCCAAAGCCGGTTCGCCGACTTCGGCCGCGAAAGCCTTGCCATAATACGCCATCGCCGCTTTCGCGTTATCAACGATCAGGTAGATCCAGATTCCGTTCATGATGTCCCTCACATTCCCAGATAATAAAGGTAAGCGGTTGCGAAAATTCCGACCAGCCAAACCAGCGTGCGGAACACGTAAACCCCGTAAGCGTACAGTGGAACATAGATGATCCGCGCGAAAAGAAACACCTGCGCCGCCAGCAAGCTGCTGCTGGTAAATCCGCCCTTGGCCTGCAAAATCAGAATTGCTGGCGCGAACAAAGCCATCGCCACCACCGAGTTCAACTGCGCCCGCTCCATCCGCCCGGCCTTGCCGACCAATTTCGGAATTTCATCGCGCGGACTGAACAACGCCCAGTCGCCCACCTGCACCCGCCCAACCAAGATTTGCGCAAAAATCACAATGATGACCCACAGGCCATACAGCGCCAGAATTCCCAGTTCACTTCCCATATCGCGTCCCTTTCGTTTTTCTGAAAATCACAAATCCATCAACAATCGTCTCGGGTCTTCTAACGCCTCTTTCACCCGCACCAGAAACGTCACAGCGCCTTTGCCGTCAACCACCCGATGGTCATACGACAACGCCAGATACATCATCGGCCGGATGACAATCGCCCCGCCAACCACAACCGCCCGGTCCTGTATCTTGTGCATCCCCAATATCCCCGACTGCGGCGGGTTCAAAATCGGCGACGACATCAGTGAGCCATAAACCCCGCCGTTCGAGATGGTGAACGAGCCGCCCTGCATTTCGGCCAAGCTCAGCTTGCCGTCGCGGGCTTTCACGCCGAGTTCGTTGATCTTCTTCTCGATCTCGGCAAAGCCCATCTTGTCGGCATCGCGCACAACTGGAACGACCAAACCGGTCGGCGTGCCGACGGCGACGCCCATGTGGACGTAGTTTTTGTAGACGATATCTGTCCCATCGATCTCGGCATTCACGTCGGGCACTTCGCGCAGGGCGTGGCAGCAGGCCTTGGTGAAGAACGACATAAAGCCCAGCTTGACCCCGTGCTTCTTCTCGAATTGATCCTTGTATTCGTTGCGCAGGGCCATGATCGCGCTCATATCCACCTCGTTATAGGTGGTCAGCATGGCGGCGGTGTTTTGCGCGTCTTTCAGGCGGCGGGCGATGGTCGCGC
>JANMOK010000382.1:0-11506 GCA_031369165.1 Paracoccaceae bacterium | reverse complement strand
CACCGCGGTCGATGTCCGTGGGCTTGATGTCCGCCACCTTGCGTGTTCGCCAATCCGGCAGGACCAGCCCGTTCATCATGCTGATCTGGTCCTTGGCGTTGGTGGCCGCAAGCTTGGGCAGATGTTCGTCGATGAAGCGGTCGATCAGATCCTTGATGATGGGCGCGTGCCGCCCGGCGGCGCGGTGGATCAAGATGAAGCCCTTGCGGCCCGACAGGAACACGCAAAGGCCGAAGCCTGCGCAATCCTCGTCAAACACCACGTACTTGCGCGTGCCGATTTCGGCAGCCTTTACAAACCGTTCCGTCAAATGCGCGGCCATCCCGGCTTCCCTTGTCGCACCGACTGAGCAAAGAGAATCGGCAAAGAGCAACCTGCTCTGTGCGAGGGACCGGAATACAGGGGGAAACCGGGGGAAACAAACCGGCAATAAATCCGGTCTTTTTGCGGCCCAATGCAGCCTTCTGCAGCCTCGCCCAAATCAGTCTCAGCTTGCGTTCAGTTCGCGCCAGACCACCTTGATCCGTTGGCGGATCGTGCTCTCGTCCGGGGCAGAGCCGTGTTGGGAATTAGCGATGAACCATTCCTGCATCTCGACAATCAAGGCGCTTAGCGTCGTTGGCAGCCACTGTTCGTGAATGCGCTTCATCAGGGCAATGTAGAAGCCATCCCAATCATATTTGTTCGGGGCTCCGGGCCCGGCGCTGCGGCTGCGGTTGATCTCATGGGCGCATTCGAAGCGGTCAATCTCGCTGGCGGTGATCAGGATGTCGGGGGCGGTGAAGCGCACGCCGCGCGGCGGCTCGGTGATCGTCAGCCAGGCGGATACTTTTGGCGGGCGGGCTTGTTTCACAAAGACTTTCTTGGCGGCGACGCCAAAAGGACGAAACAGCGGACGAACTTCGCTGCCTGATACGCAAAGAAGACCGGTGGCCAATTCATCGCCAAGCTTCACCTGCCCGAACCCGCCACAAGATCGATTTCTTCGGAAATCGCCCCGTCGACGATCTGTGTCTGGCTGCACGTCCAGCGCGCCGAAACCTCAACAATCGTGAACAAACACCGCACTGGAAACGCCATCAACTACCTCTTTGCGACCACCCGGATGATCTTGATTCTGACAAGACGAAACCAAATCCCATGCCTCGCGGCGAGAGCGATCATTCGGCGATTCATTTGTGAACCGCTCTGCCGCAAGCTGTCAGACATTCAGGCCAAGACAATCCCGATTCGGCACCCAGTCTCCCGAATTCGTTTGAAAAAATGGACCGGAATAATTGCCCGGTTTGTTTCCCCCGGTTTCCCCCTCTTCCCCGGTTCCAACCCTGTACTTGTCTCGACTCACTGATTTTAGCGCGCCGATCAGGGAGCGCTGGGAGACCCGCAGGGTAGAGGAATGCCTCGACTGGCTGTTGTTAGTTGATCCCGAAGACGCCCGGAAATTCCCTCGGCAAGCTTCTCTGTCGCCATCGCATCCAAATTCATCGCCCCGCGGAAGTCGCTCTGAGACATCCGCATTTCCGCGGTACGCGTGGCCCGATCGGCAGAGAGTTGGCGCGACATCGATCAGCCGCTGCGGATCGACTGGGTAACATCAAATCGCCGTCCGGACGATGCGGGCCACCTCCTGAAGGCGCTGAAACGCGGCGAACCGTGCGGAATGCAACTTTTCGATGGCATCGCGGGCTGGTTCAAAGGTTTGCTTGGTCACGGACATTGCGGCCATCGCGGTCGGCAATTCGGCGAACACGCCCCCGGCAACCGCCCCGAGCATGGCAGACCCCAGCAGAACCGGCTCATCGACCTGTGTTGCGACGACGGGCACGCCAGTCGCATCGGCCAGGATCTGGCGCACAAGGTCATGCTGTCCGGCACCACCGCTGATCATCACGCGCTTGATCGGGGCACCATGCGCGGCTTGGGTTTCGATGATCTGGCGCAAGCCATAGCCGATGCCGCACAGCCCCGCGACGTAAAGCCGGATCAGGCTGTCCAAATCGATGTCCATGCCAAGGCCAGCGATGATCGCCCTGGCGTGGGGATCGGCGAAAGGGGCGCGGTTGCCAAGAAATTCGGGAACCACATGCACCTCGCCCGCCAGCAGCACTGCGTCAGACAGAGCGGATACTTTGGCCGTGGCCAGATTGGCCAGCCACACGGGCAAGGGCAGACCTTCGGCCTCGGCGCGGGCTTTGGCATCGGGGGCGGCGGCGTGCATTGTCAGCAAATGGTCAATCGCGGCTCCGGCCGCCGATTGGCCGCCTTCGTTTAACCACGCATCGGGGACCATGGCCGAGAAATACGGCCCCCAAACGCCCGGGACAAAGACCGGGGTTTTCGTCGTGGTCATGGTGCAGGATGATGTGCCGAACACATAGGCCATGCATTCCGTTGCATCGCCCTTGTCCCCCATTGCCCCCACGGTGCCGATGCCTCCGGCATGGGCATCGATCAGACCGGCCGCCACCGGGATTCCGGGCTGCAGGCCAAGGTCGGTTGCGGCTGCGGGGGTCAGCCCGGCCCTCAAAGCGGTGCCGGGTTCGACCACCTCGCTTCCGACGCGGCAAAACCCTTCGTCGGCCAACACACCAAGGCCGATAGCATTGAAATAGCTGGCATCCCAGCGGTCTTCATGGGCCAGATAGGTCCACTTGCAGGTCAGGGTGCAGATCGAGCGGGCAAGGCTGCCGGTGGCACGCCATGTCAGATAGTCGGCAAGATCGAAGAACTGCCACGCGGCATCGAACACCTCGGGGCGGTTTTCGCGCAGCCAAAGAAGTTTCGGCGTCTCCATCTCGGGTGAGATGACGCCGCCGACGAATTTAAGCACATCATGGACAGTGGCGTTGATCCGCTCGGCCTGACCCACGGCGCGGTGATCCATCCAGACGATGATGTTGCGCTGCGGATCGTTCGAAGGGCCGACGGGCAGCGGTGCACCGTCTGGTCCAACCACGACCAGAGAGCATGTCGCATCAAAGCCGATGCCCGCGATCCGGCCCGGATCGACCGCGGATTTGCGAACTGCCGCGCGGACTGATTGGCAGACCGCCTCCCATATCTCTGAGCTGGACTGTTCCACGATGGCGCCTGCGTCGCGGTAGAGCGGAATGTCTGCCTTTGCCGAGGCCAGCATCTGCCCGGCTTCATCGAACACCCCGGCACGGGCGCTGCCGGTGCCGACATCAATGCCCATGACGTAGCGATGCTGTGTCATTCAGAGGTCGACGCTTTGCGGCAGGATCACAAGGTCGCGGACCGTGACGTTTCTGGGCCGCGTCAGCATGAACAACACGGCTTCGGCCACTTCTTTCGGCTGCATCAGACTGCCGTTGGCCAGCGCTTCGTCCATTTTCGCCTTGGGCCAGTCGTCCAGCAATGCCGTCACCACAGGGCCGGGGGCCACCGCGCCTACGCGGATGCCGTGCTTGGCGACCTGACGGCGAAGCGTGTGGACAAAGGCCTGCACCGCATGTTTCGACGCGGTGTAGATCGGCTCCCACACCACCGGAACAAGGCCCGCGATCGAACTGGTGACGATGATATCGCCGGTCTTCTTTGCCACCATATGTGGCAGAACCGCGTGAATGGACCGGAACACCGCGTTGATGTTGAGGTTGAGCATGCGATCCCATGCGTCGGGGTCACCCGTTATCACATCGCCCCCGACATAGGCCCCGGCATTGGCGTGGAAAATGTCGAGCCCGCCTGCCTTTTGCAGGATATGCCCCATCATTCCGGCGACTGAGGCGGGGTCGGTCAGGTCGATCACCAACGGGAAGGCATTCGGCCCCAAACCCTTGCAAAGCTGCGTCAGCCGGTCTTCGGCGCGGTCGATCAGCACGACCTTGACCCCCGCATTCAGCAAGGTTATGGCGCATTCAAGGCCGATCCCGGAGGCCGCACCGGTGATGGCCGCAACCTTGCCATTCAACTCATCAGACATTTTCTTCTCCTTTGGTCCGATCAGGCGCGGCCGTGCGACACGCGGCTTTGACGCGCAAGTGAGTCGACGATGACAGCGATGGCAAGCACGCCGCCGGTGATCATGTAGCGCAGCGACGACGACAGATTCAGCAGGGTCAGCCCGTTGGCAATCGACTGGATCACGATGATTCCCAGCAGGGCCGACCAGGCGCTGCCACGACCGCCAAACAGGCTGGTGCCGCCGATCACCGCCGCCGCGATGGCGTTGAGGTTGACGTCGCCGGTGCCCGCCTGTTGGCTGGCCGAGGCCAGCCGGGCAGATGACAGTCCCCCGCCAAGGGCTGCGAGCATCGAACACAGCATGAAGGCGCTGATATAGATGCGGCGCACGTTGATGCCTGCGCGGCGCGCAGCTTCGGCATTGCCGCCCACGGCCTTCATCGAGCGGCCCCATTGTGTGCGCGTCAGGGCGTAATTCATCACCACGACCAGCCCGACAAACAGCCCGAACATCCACGGCACGCCGCTCCCGAGACTGAGGTAGTAGATGACCGCGACAAGTCCGACTGTGGTGAGCATCGCTTTCAGGACCAGCCCGCCCGATGACCCCGCCGACAGATTGGCCGCCCGCCGCCGTTGGTTGGCGCGAAGGCCCATGACCAGCATGACGATGCCGGGGATCAGCGCCAGCGCATAGGACACCAGCGCAGGCATGATCAGAAGCTGACCGAAATTCACCATGCCCGACCCGTAGGGCAGATTGATCGATCCGGTCGAACCAAGCATGTAAAGCTGCAAACCCAGCAGTGCCAGCAGGCCCGACAGGGTCGAGACAAAGCTCGGCATCCCCAGGTGATTGCGCAGCGTTGCATAGATCACCCCGACCGTCGCCCCCAGAACCATCGCCCCGGCAATGGCCAGTGGCAGCGGAACGCCCTGATTGACCCAAAGCACGCCGATCAGCGCCGAACCGACCCCGCTCATCGACCCGACGCTCAGGTCAATCTCGCCCAGCATCAGCACGCAGACAATGCCAAGGGAAATCACGCCAACGGTCGAACAGTCGAACAGCAGGTTGACCAGATTGTTGGGCGACAGGAAGATCGGGTTCAGCGTGGTGAACGCCGTCCAGATGATGGCAAGTCCCACCACCACCGGCAGCGACCCGAGGTCGCCCGCCTTGACGCGCTCGATGAAGGCCTTGAAGGTGCCGCCAATCCCCATTGCATGGGTGACGCGCACGTCGCGGCGGTCAAGCTGGGTCGGTGCGGTCTTTTGTGTGTCAGTCATTGTTGTCCCTCCGCGGCATGTTCGCGTCCGGCCTGAAGGCGGTCGGCCCGGCGCGAAACGGCATTGTCGATCGCCCCGGTGATGGCACCGACCAATTCATGATTCGAGGCGTCCGGCGTGAACTCGCCGTTGTTGCGCCCCAGGCGCAGCACGACGATCCGGTCGGCGACGGCGCGCACGTCCTCCATATTGTGGCTGATCATGATGACGCCAAGGCCCTTGTCGCGGACCCGCTCCACCAGGTTCAGAACTTCGGCCGTCTGCGCCACGCCAAGCGCGGCGGTCGGCTCATCCAGCATGATGATCCTGGGGTCCAAGAGCAGCGAGCGGGCGATGGCCACCGTCTGCCGCTGACCACCCGAAAGCGACGCCACCACGTCGCGGACCGACGGTATGCGCGCGGCAAGCTCGTTCAGCAGCGTCCAGGCGCGAACTTCCATCGACACCTCGTCCAGAAAGTAGGGATTCAGTTCCTGGCCCAGAAAGATATTAGCGACGACATCAAGGTTCTCGCACAGGGCAAGGTCCTGAAACACGGTCGCGATGCCAAGGTTCAGCGCGTCGTGGGGACTGGCCATGGTCACCGGCTCGCCGTGAAACAAAATCGTCCCCGAACTTGGCGGATGCACACCGGCAAGCACTTTGACCAGCGTGGATTTTCCGGCCCCGTTATCGCCCACCAGAGCGACCACTTCGCCCGCATAAATATCGAGGTCGATATCTGTCAGCGCCGAAACAGCGCCGAAATTCTTCGAGATGCCCGTGAGGCTGAGCAAAAGCTCGCCCCTAGCCGCGCGTTCCTTCGATCTGTCCGTCATGGCAGAAATTCCTTTCGAAACCGTCCGATGGCGACGGCAACAGGCTGGCGTCGTCTGGCCCAAGCATAGGCCAGACGACTGGTTGGTTACAGGGTCACTGGATGCCCAGTTCGGCGCAACCCGCCGCGTAACGGTCAACGCAAAGCTCCGCAGCCGTGTTGATACCCTTGTCGATGATCTCGGCCTTCAGATTCTCGCGGGTCACCACGGCCGGCACGAACAGTTGCGACGGCGTGTCATACAGCGTCATTTCCGCTGTCGGCGTTTCGCCGTTCAGGAACTGCATGGCGATATTGGCCGCCGCCGCCGCGACGATCTCGGACGGCTTGGAAATCGTATTGTACTGGTCCCCCGCGATGATCAGTTGCAGCGCCGCGATGGTCGCGTCGTTGCCGGTAACCGGGGGAACCGGATCGACGCCCGCCGCCTTGAAGGCCGCAATCGCGCCGCCGCCGGTGCCGTCATTGGCCGCGACCACGCCGATGATGTCGGCACCAAAGCGGGTTATCTGGCCGCTGGCCCATTCCTGAGCTTTCGGCGGTGCCCAGTCGGGAGTGTCAAATTCGGCCAGCGTCGTATAGCCCGACGCATCCAGCGCCTCATCGATTCCGTCCCGGATCAGACCGGCGGCAGCGTCGGTGGGAGAGCCGTTGATCTGCAGCACACCAGCACCAGCTGGCACGCCGTCGGCCTTCAATTTATCGACCAGCGACTGTGCGATGGCCTTGCCGATGCCCTGGTTGTCGAAGGACACATAGTAATCGGCGGTCTTGTCCGGGATCGGACGGTCATAGGCGATGACCTTGATACCCTGCGACTGCGCAAGGCTGACCAGTGCCGCAGCGGCGCTGGAATCCACCGGATCAAGCACGATCACCGTGGCACCTTGGGTGATGACCGAGTTGAACTGCTGCTGCTGCAAGGCCACATCGGCGTTGGCATTCTGGTAGATCACGGTGCAATCGGGGCAGAGCTTGGTCATCTCGGCCTGAAAGCCGGGGAAGTCATGCTCTTCGTAGCGGGTCGAGGCTTGGTCGGGCATCAGGAACGCCACCGTACCGGCGGTTTGCGCGATGGCAGTGCCTCCCATCAGCGTGGTCGTCAGCGCGAGGGCGCTGGAAAGTTTAGATACAGAAAGTTTCATTGTTCATCCTCCGTTTTGACCGCGTGATCGTGTCATCCAAAGTGCGCGGGTCGCCGCACCCTGAATGTTGTCCGGCCTGTCATCGGGTAAGGTGGAGGTGTACACGGACTGGATATCCTCCGCCACCGCCGCAGTGCCCCGCTGTCATAACCGGGTATTCGCTGTTGCTGCTTGCCGTTCTTCCGGGCGTTGTTGCCTGGCGGTCTGAATCGCCTCGGCCGAGGCTCTCCTGTCTCGTGCCGTTCATGCCGCAAGCGCGGCGTTGTGGTTTTCCGCCAGCAATTCGCGAAAGCGCGATGGCGTCATGCCCTTTTGCGCCTGAAACTGACGGTTAAAGTTAGATATGTTGTTGAAACCTGACGAGAAACACACATCCGTGATCTTTATCTCATCCGGCCCCATCAACAGCTGACAGGCCAGGTTGATCCGCAGACGGTTCACATATTTCACCAGCGCAAGCCCGGTATGGCGACGGAAGCTGCGGGAAAACGTACTCGGGCTGAGCCCGGCGATTTTGGCCAGATCCTTTTCGCTGAACGGTTCCGTAAGATTGGCGTTGATATAGGCCAGTGCCTCGTTGATGCCTGTCGACATGAACCCTGACGGATCGGGCAGATAGCTTGCACTCGTCAACGGTCGCATATCGGCGGCGCGGCTGAGAACTCCCAGAAGCCCGATGAAGATTTCGATCCGGCGGACACCCTGGGCCGTAACAAGCTCGGCCAGTAAAGGCGCCACAATCCTGGCTGTGACCTGGCTGAAAAGCGCACCGCGGCGGCTCATTTCCAGCAGGTCTTCGCAGGCTGCCAGTTCCGGCAGCAGATCCATCGCGTCAGCGATGAAGTTCTCCGAGAACTGCACCACCCGGCTGCGAAGTGGCACGACGGTTTGATCGGACACGTCGCTGACCCAGTTGTGCGGAAGGTTCGGGCCGGTTAACACCAGATTGCCCGGCTCAAACGTTCCTATGAAGTCGCCGACGAAGAGGTGCCCGGAGGTCTCCACCACATGATGGATCTCATATTCGGGATGAAAGTGCCAACGCACCGTGTGATAGGGATAGCCGTGTTCCCACGCTTTGAACGACTCCGAGCGTCCGATCTGGACGACTTCAAGGTCCGGTTTCATCCGCAGTTCCTCCTGACGCAGATCCAAACTCATGGTTCGGTTTTTGCGCTTCTTTGCCCGGCCGGTGTTTGCGACCTCGGCATGGAGAGAAGTCTAGCTGGCGATTCGTAGGGGGTCTACTACAGCACGGGCACATCGTTGATACTTTTTTGCTGTTTTTTAGCCACCACGGGGCGTCATTGATATGCCACGTGGCGGCACTGAAAAGTGAGGCGCAAGGACCTAACGCTGTTGCGCAGGCATAATCAACAGGTGTCATGTTGGATGCCGGGGCAATGGCCCGATCTGCCGGTAGTCCAGCGGCCAGCTTGCCTCGCACCGAAAAAGCCCGTATCAAGATTGTGCTTGCATACGTATTCTATCGCGGTCAGTTCTATCGTGATCAGGTTACACTCGGATCAGGGGCACGGCTGAGTCGCGGCCCAAGGGCCGGAAAAAAAGCGGCAGGAGAAAGCAATGGCAGACAAGGGCGACGGCGCGAAGCCAACGGGCGAACTAACGCTCGCTCGGGCCGCGAAGGTGATGCAAGTTGAACGGCACGATTACCCTGATCTGGCTCCTGTGAATGGCAAACGCACGCAGCCCATGCGTGGGTTTGATGATGTTTACACCGATATCGTCGATTACATCGTGCGCTGCACGCACAAGATTTGGGACGAGCGCGACATCGGTCTGATCTATTCGCACTACACCCACAATTGCGTGCTGTATGGCACGACGGGCACGATTTACACGCGTGAGGAAGTGGTGCGTGACACGATCCAGCGGCTGGTCTCCTTCCCAGAACGGCGGGGCATGGCGACGCAAGTGATCTGGAAAGGCGACGAGAATGACGGATTCTACACCTCGCATCTGGTCACGGGAACCGGGCGGCACACGCAGAACGGTCACCTCGGCGCAGCAACCGGGCGCATGTTCACCTCGCGCACCATTGCCGACTGCATGATCTTTGAAAACAAGATTTTTCGCGAGTGGGTGGTGGCGGATACTACCGCAATTTTGCAACAATTGGGGCTGGACGTGCAGGCCTATGCCGAGCGTATTGCCAGGACAAGCTTCGACAAGGGCCTTGTTTCCCTGGATATTGGCGAGAACCGCCACATGATCGGCCAATACCCGCCCGAAGCGGAGGCCGATTTGGGGCTTGCTGCAACCGAGACAGAGCGCCACACCTTGCGCTGGATGCATGACGTCTATAACCGCAAGATGCTGGGCACGATCGCCAAGGTTTGCGCACCGACCGTGCAGTTTCATGGGCCACTGATGTCGGAATTATATGGCGTGGCCTCGGTCATTCACCAAACGCTGGGCCTGATCGGATCTCTCCCCGATGCCGCCTTTACCCCGCAGCACATCTGCTCCAACCCCTGCGACGAGGGCGGTGAGAAGGTCGCCATACGTTGGATCTTGGAGGGTCACCATCTGGGCTATGGCATCCTCAACCATTTGGGCGCACCCACCGGCAAGCGCGTGCAAGTGATGGGGATCAGCCACTTCCATTACAAGAACGGCAAGATCATCGATGAGTGGCGCGTCTATGACGAGGCTTCGATGCTGGTGCAGGTCAAACTGGCGCAGATGGCCGACCGCAAAGCCGCAGGGCTGACCACACCCATTTGACGTTTTCAAACGCCCATCGCCCGGTCCGCACCTTTGCCAGCCGGGCTTTTTCTTGGGCAGATTTTGACCCGCTGGGAAAAGCGGCACCCGCGACTTATATTGTGGTTGCAATCGTATGCAAAGAATGTTTATCCTCCGTCGCGGAACGGACAGCCCTTCACTTGGGCTGAAACCCTGCCTCAAGGCGGGACCGGCAACACCAACACAGGGGTGCGAGATGAAAATAAAATTTACCAAGACTATTGCCGCTGGCGCAGTAAGTATTGCTGCCCTGATTGCGGGTGGCTCGGCGGCTTTCGCCGATTGCGGCGTTCTGGGGGCGGGATCGGTCCGTATCCTGTCCAACGACTTCGAGGCGCTGCGGGTTGTGAATGACTCCGCCGCCACCTGCGCAACCGACGCAGTAACCGTTACAGCCAACGCCACGGCGGAACACAAAAACATCCAAGGCCCCGCGCTGACGGCTAACCCAGCGGAATATACCGTTGCCGTGGTCGCCAACAATTCCATAGTGCCCTTGCTGAACGATGGCCTGATCCGTCCGCTGGACGATCTGGTGGCGCAATACGGTGCCGCCTTGCAGCCCAACCAGTTGATCAAGATTGACGGCAAGGTCATGGCGATTGCCTTCATGGGTAACGGCCAGCATCTGTTCTACCGCAAGGACATTCTGGAACAGGCCGGTCTGGCCGTGCCGACAAGCTGGGAAGATGTCTTGGCCGACGCCCAGATCATCAAGGATAAGGGCCTGCTTGATTACCCGCTTGCGGCGTCCGACAAACCCGGTTGGGATTTGGCCGCGGAATTTGTGAACATGTACTTGGGAACCGGTGGCGAATTCTTTGCCGAAGGTTCGGCAGAACTGGCCATCGACAACGACAATGGCCGCAAAGTGCTGGACACGATGCACGCAATGACCACATTCATGAACCCCGATTACCTGACCTATGACGCGACCGAACTGAACAAGGTCTGGGATGCAGGAAATGTCGCCTTCATGAACCAGTGGGGTTCCCTCGCCGGTGCGGCCATCGACCCGGCGACGGCGAACCCCGACATCGCCGCCAACACCGGTTTTGTCGCGGCCCCAACCATCAATGGCGGCACAACGCCGTCAGCGGCTTTGTGGTGGGACGGCTTCACCATCGCCAAGAACATTTCCGATGAGGACGCCGCCGCTTCGTTCCAGGCCATGGTGCACGGCATCAGCCCGGAAACCATCGCCGCCAATCCCAACGCCGCAACCTGGCTGGTGGCGGGCTATACCCCCGGCCCGGCGGCGGTTGGCGTGATTGGCAATGCCAGTGCCGGTGCGCGCGCGTATCCTATGGTGCCCTATATGGGCCTGCTGCACACCGCGCTGTCGGCTGAATTGGCCGATTTCATCGCCGGCAAGGAAGATGCCGCTCAGGCGCTTGCCGATGTGAAGGCCGCCTACGACACCGCCGCCAAAGAAGGCGGTTTCCTGAAGTAACTGTCCTCCTGCCTTGCCCGGCCGCTCCTGTTGTGGCCGGGCAGTTTTCTCTTGCGCAACGCTGCGATTGCCCCAAACAAAGGGCAGGACGCCGCGCGTCCCCGG
>JANMOK010000376.1:0-8732 GCA_031369165.1 Paracoccaceae bacterium | reverse complement strand
GGGATCACGCCAGAAGGCGGCGTTTCCAACCAATTGCCGCTGCCTGCATCGGCTTTTGGTGACCCGACTGCGGTTGCTGAAGCGATCAAGGCGACGCTGCTGAAAGACCCGACGATCACGGGTGTTATCACCATCTCGGCTGGTGATGCCAACTCTGCCGCAACCGGTATCGAGCAAGCTGGGATGACTGCTACAGCAGCGCTTGCCTCGTTTGATATGGACGGCGCTGGTCTGGACCGTATCAAAGCAGGCACACAGTTGTTTGCGGTTGACCAACAACCGTGGCTGCAAGGCTTCCTCGCCGTTTCGATGGCAGACGCTTATGTCAGCTTTGGCACTGCAATCGCTTCCGCGCCGGTTCTGACCGGTCCGGGCATTGTGGACGCGGCAAATGTTGACGCGACCATCGCAGGTGCTGCGGCCGGTTTCCGGTAAGCAACGACAAAAGGTCCGGCCATTGGACCTGTTCCTTTGGCCGGGACCGGTATCATCGACGCGACGCTGGCGGGTGTAGCGGCAGGCACGCGCTAAACGTCGCAAGACTTGTCCGGCCCATGATTGAATTTGGGCCGGACAGAAACCCCGCGCGGCCATGATTGGCAGCGCATTTCTCCAGACCCCTTTTCGGGAGCGCCATTATGTCCGATCAAGCTTCTCGCTTTTCTTTTGGCGGCCTGTTGCGGCGGCCCGAAACTGGTTCGTTCCTGGGTCTTTTGGTCGTTTTCACCTTTTTTACCATCTTTGGCGGTGCCAATTTCGCCTCGCTGACCGGGGCGGCCAGTTGGCTGAACGTCGCGGCCAACCTTGGCATTATCGCCATCCCTATCGGCCTGTTGATGATCGCGGGCGAATTGGACATTTCGATTGGCTCGCTGATCCCGGCGGGGTCGATGACCATTGCCATTATTTCCGGGCATTTTCATTTGCCGATCATGTTGGGCATTGTCGCGGCACTGGCGCTGGGTGCAGCGGTCGGCTTTATCAACGGCGTTCTCGTTGTGCGCACCGCAGTGCCCTCGTTCATCGTCACGCTTGGCACGTTGTTTGCGGTCGCGGGCCTTCTGCTTGGCCTGTCGGTCCTGATCACTGGCACGACTTCGGTGGCCATAAAAGCCCCGCCCGAGGCGAAATTCCTGCTCGGCCATTTCATCGGCGGCGTCTATCAGGTCATCATTCTGTGGTGGATCGCGATTGCCCTGATCTTTGGCTTCATTTTGCAATTCTCACGCTTTGGCAACTGGATTTTTGCGATGGGTGGTGACAAAGTCTCGGCCCGCAACGCCGGTATTCCGACTGACAAAGTCACCATTCTTCTGTTCATGGCCAGCGGGATGAGCGCGACCTTTGTCGGACTTTGCCAAGCAATCCTCTACAACTCGGCGCAAGTTTCAGCAGGGCAGTCGTATATCTTCAACGCCATCATCTCGGTCGTGGTCGGCGGGGTGTTGTTGACGGGGGGATACGGCTCGGTGTTTGGCATCGTTCTGGGCACCCTAACCTTTGCTGTCGTCAACCAGGGCATTTATTACACCGCCTTTGATGCCAACTGGGCCAGCCTGATCATCGGGGTGCTGTTGTTGCTGGCCGTGCTGATGAACAACACGTTCCGCAAGATGGCACTGTCATATTCGCCGAAAAAGGGAGGCAAGTGATGACGACCCCCATTCTCGCCCTGAAGGGAATCAGCAAGAGTTTCGGTCCGATTGACGTTCTGCACGACATCAATCTGGAGCTGCGGGCCGGCGAAGCCCTGTGCTTGCTGGGCGATAACGGCGCGGGCAAATCAACGGTGATCCGGCTGTTGTCGGGCGTGCACACGCCCACCAGCGGCACGATTGAACTGGACGGCAACCCGGTGAGTTTTGCCAGCCCGCGCGCGGCATCCGATCTCGGCATTGCCACCGTGCACCAGTTTGGCGGAACATTTCCGCTGATGTCGATTGGCCGGTCGTTCTTTGTCGGTGTCGAGCCGACCAAAGGCTGGGGGCCGTTCAAGATATTTGACCGCAAGCGCGCCAACGACATTGCCGTCAAGGCCGTGCAGGGGCTTGGCATCACCCGGATTGACGACGGCGACCGGCTGGTTGGCGGCCTGTCGGGCGGCGAACGGCAGTCGCTGGCCATTGCCCGCGCCGTCCATTTCGGTGCCCGCGTGCTGATCCTGGACGAGCCGACGGCGGCGCTGGGGGTCAAACAGGCGTCACACGTCCTGCGCATCGTCAACGAAGCCAAGCGGCGCGGTCTGGCGGTGATCTTCATCACCCACCAGGTCATGCACGCCATGGCGGTGGGCGACCACTTTGCCGTGCTGATCCGCGGCGCAATTGCTGCCGACTTCCGCAAAGGCGAAAAGACCCGCGAGGAGATCACCGACCTGATGGCGGGGGGCGAGCAGATGGCCGAGCTGGAGGCCGAGATCGAAAGCCACCAAGAGACCCACGAGGGGCATCCGCCGCCGGTGGCGATGCAAAGCTGACCGATATTCGGCGGTGTCCGAACTTGTTGAAGGACTGTCAATCTGACGACCATTCGCCGGACGGCTAGGCGAACCTGGCGTGGTGCTGGTCAAAGGCGAACCGGTCTCAGGCCCAAAGGGCTTGCCTGAAAGTCAGCACGGTTCACTGGTTGACAATGCCCAGTGCCCTTTGGCTCAATCAATTGCCTTCCAATTTGCCGCTGCGGCCGCTGCGTTGCCAAAGCCGCGTGCACTGACGTTTTCTGCCTCACAATTTATTAACCCGGTCGGATAGTGGGCTCATGCGCCCCAAGTTCGCTGCAGGACTGCAAACCAGTTTTCGTGGCAAATCTTCCGCATCCGGTACGCGTGTATCGTTCGCTAAAGGGCGGGCAGGCCGGTAACATCGCCGATACCTTTCGGCATGGTGGCACCGTCAAAGTCTGAGCCGAGGCCGACATGATCTTCTCCAAGATGGTCTATCAAGTGGATACAAGTGCCGCAGAACGGACTGCCAGTCCATGTCGGGTGACTTCCTGCCGTCCGGGCGCAGAAAGACGGTGGCAAAATTCAGGCCGACAATGCCTCCGCTTTGCTGGATGGTAGAAAGCTGAGCGTCGGTCAGGTTTCGCGTCGAGGGGGGTGAACGAGCGCACCAAGGAAACCCTTCGGCAGGAAGGTCTGGTGAACCTCATACTTGCCCTTGACGATGGTGTCGGCGAGCGCCTGGTAGTCGACCAGATACTTCATCGCTTCGCGCACTTCGGGCTTGGCGAGAAATTCGTTTTTCTGGTTGAGCGCGGTGTAGAATATCGTGCCCTTGCCGGCACTGTGGACTGCCACATCTGGGTTGCTCGACAACGCCGCCAGTTCTTCGGGCAGAAGGTTGCGGGCGATGTCGATGTCGCCTTTTTCCAAAAGCAGGCGCTGCGTCGCAGCCTCGGGAATATGGCGGTAGATGGCACGGGCCAAAGCAGGCTTGTCGCCGGTGTAGTTGTCGTTGCGTTCCATTACGACCGATTCGTTGGCCCGCCATTCGCGGATCGTGAAGGGGCCGGAACCTGCGTAGGCGGTCTTGAGCCAGTTGTAGCCAAAGTCGCCGTCAACCTCGTTCGCCATCACCAGATCCATGTCAACGACGCTGGCGACAGAAGAGGTCAGGCAGTACAGCAGAAAGGTTGGCGCACAAGCCTGATCCACAGTGAAATCAAAGCTCAGATCGCCTGTCTGCTTGACCATGGCTTCGACGTTGTCCGGCGTAAGGCCGAACTGGCCCAGAATGAAGGCAGGGGATTTGTCGAGTTTGACGGCACGAATGATCGAGTAGACGACATCTTCGGCCCCCATTGCGTTGCCCGAAGCGAAAACCTTGCCTGGCTTTACGGTGAAAGACATCGTCTTGCCATCGTCTGAAATTGTCCAGCTATCGGCAACGACGCCAAACAGCTTGCTGACATCGTTGATGTCGTAGCCGATGATCGTCTCGTAGCTGTTGCCTAATATCTCAGTCGTTGAGATTTCGAAAACTTCGGCCGGATCGAGTGAAATTATGTCGTCGATGGCCAAGGCCTGGATCAGTGTATCAGCAGGCGTTTCCGCCATTCCGGTACCGGGAGCCGACAATGCGCTAACCCCAATTGCTCCTGCGGCTAAAAGCCTTGAGACATGTCTCGTCTTCAATCTCCGTGTTGGTGTTTTTTACCTCGCCCAGGTTTGTCGCGAGGCGCGTGATAGCTGATTGGCGCCAGTGGCCCGCAACCTGTCAAGTTCGATCAAATTTCCCATGCGCAATAAAACCTTTGCCCAAATTTTCCAACGGGCAAGAGGGGACCGGTTCAGCGTGGCGACTCTACAACCAACAATGTCATCGCATAGCCATCCTGCTGAGGCCGGTGATTTTCACATCGGTCATTGTGTGGCTCCTAACGGATAAAAACCGCTTTTTCGGTCTCGCGGTTGTCGAACATGCGAAAGGCGGTCTCGGCTTGTTCCAGCGCGAAGGTGTGGGTGGCAAGGCGTTCAAAGTCGATGCCCTTGGCCGCAATCAAGGACGGGATGTCCTGATATTCATCAGTGGCGAAATACCACGAGCCACTTCCAACGGATAAGGCGGCACCCAGACCGGAAAGCCGGAATAGACCCAAGTGTTGAATGACAGTTTCACGGCGCCCCCCCCCCCCCGTATGACGGCAAAGCTGCACTGGTCGCGGAACAGTAGTTCCACGGGTCGGATTTGCCGATATTCGTTTGTTTTTTCAAACGTTCGTTTAGGGCAGCGAGACAAGCGCAGGAACCACCAGATTTGTTCATCTTGAACAATTCAGGGGTGCCGCCCCCTCGAATGGACCTTCGGGCGCTGCAGTCGCCGCAACATGCGTCGGACCTTTCACCGCCCTAATCCTTGCGTTTGGACAAGTTCAATCTTTGCAGCACTTCACGCGGTGCCGGGCTGCGCCAGACGGTCTGGAAGCTTTCGACAACATTGGCCCGGGTGACTGCAAGGCCGGGCAGCGCCACCCAAGAGGGTGTCAGGTGGCCAAGCAGCGCCATGATTGCGGTTTGGGCCACCGCGACGCCCTGTTTATAGGGTTGTTGTGCTGCGACGGCTACAATGGGCCGCCCGGAGGCCAGGCTGATCGCCGCGTCCTCGCCCAGATCGACGGTGGCAATGGGAATGTCGCGGCCCGCCTGCCGCAGCGCCTCGGCCGCGGCAATCGCCGGCGTATCCCAGACGACAAACAGTCCCGCCAGATCGGGGTGCGCCGTTGCCAGTGCTAAGGTGGTGGCCCGCGCCTCGCGGATCGAGGGGAAGCGTGCTACCCGTACCGTGACGTCGGGACGGTTCAGTCGCATCCACTTGCCAAACGCGATTTCGCGTTCGTTGGTGGCAAAGAAATCGGCATCATAGGCCAAAAGTCCAGCCTCGGCCCCATGCGGCAAATGGCTGGACAACAATTCGGCGGCGATCTTGCCGAGGCCGAAATTATCGGCCGAAACCAGCGCCACATAATCTTTGCCCGGCAAAAGCCCGGTCGGCACGTTATCCAGCAACACCAGTTTTATACCCGCCGCAGCGACCCGTGCATGCGCCACTGCAACCTTGGCATTGGCGACCGGCAACGAGATGATCGCGTCCGGCGCTTCGCCGATCAGCCGGTCCAGTGCCGAGATCTGGGCCTCTGGCGCAAAGCCGCAATCCACGACATCGATGACTGCCGTACCGCAATCGCCCAACGTTCCGACAATGCCTGCAACCTGCTGTTTGGCCCAATCGCTGGCCAGAGTGTGCAGCACGACCGCCACGCGAAAGCCACGCGCGCGCGCTTGGGCCATATCTTCGGGCAACAATGTCACCCGTTCGGGCGGTGCCGCGCGTTCGCCGTGCGGGCCCAATCCTGAAATCGACATGTCCGCTACCATTGACTTCATGCCTCCGGCGGCAGGTTCAAGGAGCTGGCCGGTGTGGCTTGCCCGGTCAGCCGGTCTTGCAGAGCAGCAAACGCCGCATGCGCCAGCGGCGTGCCCTGCAATACCCATTCGCGCATGAAAGCAGGTTCGAACAGCCGTTCCGCCGCCACCATCGCCGCGCCCACCAGCCCGGACGAGCTGCCCATCTGCGAGCGCAGAATGCGCAAATCGCGGGTGACCAACGGGTGCGACGCTCCGTAGACCGCCTCGCGCACCGCCGCCAGCAGCGTGTCGTTGGTCTGGGCGATCGAGCCTGACAGAACAATCAGTTCGGGGTTCAGCGTGTTAGCCAGCGTCGCCACCACCTGACCGATCAACCGTCCGCTTTGCGACAGAATCTCAATTGAAGCCGCATCGCCCATTTGCGCCGCCTGGCTGACGTCGATGGCGCTCAATTCACTGCCGCGTCGCAACAGATCGGCCAAAAACGGGCTGTCGCCGCGTTCCGCTGCTGCGCGGCCTTCCCGCGCGATCATGTCCGATCCGGCCATGGCGTCAAGCGTGCCCGACTTTTCGCCCGCCTGCACCGGGATCGAGCCGATCAGCCCCGCCGCCCCCTGCGCACCGCGAAACAGCGACCCGCCACAAACCAGCCCGGCACCAATTCGTTTGCCGACCTTGACGAACAGCATGGTTCGCAAACCCATGCCCGCGCCGGCATGCAATTCGCCCATCGTCATCGTCTCGACACTGGAGCGCATCCAGACCGGTGCCGCGAACCGGCGTACCAGCGTTTCGACGAACGGGAACCCTTCCCATGCGGGCAGAACCGGCGGTGTTTCCAAAAGGAATGGCGACTCGTCCGTGCTGGCGACAACTCCGGGCGCCGAGACCGACATTCCCCAGAGTGCCGTGCCGCCTTCTTGCCGGTCGAGCATCCACTGGAACAAGGTGGTCAGGCGATCGCAGGTGTCAGCGGCAGGGGCGGTCAGGTTGGCGGATTCGTGATGCTCCATCAGCAGCCGCCCGGAAAGATCGGCCACGCCCACCCCCAGCGCCGTCTGGTCCAGAGTCGCCACCAGAATACGCCCGCGATCAGCGGCAAAGCGCACCAGACGCGGCGCACGACCCCCGGTCGCGGCGCCCAGCTCGCTTTCATCGACCAGAGCCAGTTCGGCCAGCGTGCCCAACCGGTCAGCTACCACCGCCCGGCCCAGCTCGCTCTCGCGTTCCAGTTCCTGGCGTGTCGTCGCGCGACCCGTGCGCACCAGATTCAATATCTCGACAAGGCTCGGGGCAGCCGTTTCCGAATTGCGCGGGCGGCCCTTGCTGCGGGCGACATGCTCCGCGCTGCTTTCCGAAGGCCGCATCGGCCATTTCCTTTTCCGGTGCCAGTCTGCTGGCGGTTATTTCAGACTATAGAACCTCGCTTTTTGTGGGACAAGCGCAAACTTATATCTAAAATCAGCATAAGTTACGATGCTTATGCATTAAAAACATTGACATGAACCGAATTTGCCCGTAAGTCATCGAGCAACGCGACGAAAACGCCACCAAGGAGCCTCCGGAAAGGCTTCCCGACGGCGAACAGGGGATGGACGATGGCAAACTGGAAACTGGCCTATCACGCCAACTGCTGGGGTAACCTTGGCGGCAACGCCGTCGGCGTGACCTCGATCACCCAGCTTTCCTACCGCACCTTTGGCGACATGGACCGGGCCCTGTCCGATATTGCCGCGGCGGGCTATGAGGGCGTCGAGGTGTTTGACGGCAACCTGCTGGACTACAGTGCGGCTGCCCTGCGCAAACTTCTGGCCGATACTGGCCTGGTCCTGACCGCCACCTATGCCGGTGGCAACTTCATCTTCGACGACATCCTGCCCGAGGAACTGGCCCGCGTGACCCGCGCCGCTGATCGGGCCGCCGAACTCGGTGCGCCGCATCTGGTTGTCGGTGGCGGGGCCAAGCGCTTCGACGGAACACGCGACGCAGACTACCACAAATTGGGCGCGGCGCTCGACCGGGTGAAATCCCTTGCCGATGCGCGCGGCCTGCGCGCCCATTACCATCCGCACCTTTCCACCATTGTCGAAGGGCCCGATGAAGTGCGCAAAATCTTCGCTCTGACCGCGATAGATTTCTGCCCCGACACCGCGCATCTGGCCGCCGCCGGCGGCAATCCTGCTGCGATGATCCGCGAGCATTCGGCGCGGATTTCCTATGTCCATCTCAAGGGTTTCCAGAAGGAACCCTTCGCTTTCACGCCGCTTGATCGCGGCGATGTGCCAACGGGCCCAATCCTGACCGCCCTGCGCGAGACCGGGTTCGCGGGCTGGGTTTGCACCGAACTGGATGCCTGGCCCGACCCTGCCGACGGGGCGCGGATCAGCATGGACTATCTGAAACAGGCCTGACGGCCTTCAATCACCGGGTCTGACCCGGCCTTTAGGGAGAAAATGAAAATGTTTACTCGACGAATTCTGCTCGGCACCGCCGCAGCCTTTGCGCTGTCTTTCGGCGCCACCGCTCCGGCCTTCGCCGACCCTGACTCGGCACTGGCCGCGCTGGCCAGCCAAGTACTCGCGCTTGGCCCCAATGGCGAAGCTCCGACGGCAGCGTCCGAAGTGTCGTTGACCGAGGCCGAACTGGCCCAGATCAAGGACATGAAGGCGACCGCAGCCATCGTCTTCCATTACGGCGGCAACGACTGGTCGCGCTCGCAGTTGCTGGCGCTGGAGACCCAGTTTGCCGCGATGGGCATCGAGGTGATTGCAGTGACCGATGCCGGCTTCAAGCCGGAAAAACAGGTTGCCGATCTCGAGACCGTGCTGACTCAGAACCCCGACATCATCGTGTCGATTCCGACTGA
>JANMOK010000332.1:0-23152 GCA_031369165.1 Paracoccaceae bacterium | reverse complement strand
GGCCGGCAACAACCAGAAATCCCGCCGATGCCATAATTGCCAAGTCGCTCAGTTCAACCGGGCGATAGACGAAAGGCATGATGCCCGCCATTGCCAAAATGCCGCCGATCATTGGAAACAGGATCAGAACCGCGCTGCGTTCACTGGGTCCGATAAGACGGACGATAACAGTTGCGGTCGAACCGAACAATGCGGCGACAAGTGCCCCCGCGTGCCCCATGCCAAAGTGCGAGACACCTGGACGAAGAACTATCAAGACGCCGACAAGGCCCACGACGACGGCCACCAGACGCGCCGGTCCAATCTTTTCGCCCAGCATTGGCACCGCCAGTAAAGTGATGATCAGCGGTGACGCGAAAATCAGTGCGTAAGCTTCGGCCAGCGGCAATAGTTTGAAGGCAGTAAACGCCCCTGCGGCCCCCATAAGTCCCAGAATAGTCCTCAAAGTGACTAGCCAAGGGCGGCGCGGATGAAAATTTTCTTCCTTGCGATCCGCCATCATCAGCATCGTTGTCGGGATGAAGGCAAACAAATTGGCGAACAGGATAATCTGAAACACCGAGTATCCCTCGCCCAATACTTTTATCAGCGTATCGTGCAAGGCAAATATGCCAAATGCCAACAAAGCAAAGCCGCCGCCGCGCCTTAGGGATTGGCCGTGCATACTGCCGAACTCCGGGGACAAACTAGGAAAGATGCTGGCAATGATAGTGCCGGATTCAGGCAAGCTCAACCGGCGAAATCCGGTCGTGCCTTGTGTTTTCGATTCATAACGCTAGATTGCCAGATGCCTCGGGGGGCCCGTGATCGGGCTGAGATGTTTTAGTCGAAACGAACCCGTTGAACCTGAACCGGCTCATACCGGCGTAGGGAAGGCCGGTTGCTTTCGAGCTGCCATGCCCCTCCGTTACGTCGCAGATAGTGGAGGAAACGTTGAAAATTGTGCTCCTGACTGCGGCCATTCTGGCGTCTTTGACGAGCGCAGGACTGGCGCAGCAAGAACCCAAACTTGTGGTTTACACCTATGACAGTTTCATCAGTGAATGGGGGACGGGTCCGATTGTCGAACCGGCATTTGAGGCTATCTGCGGCTGTGAATTGAAACTGGTTGCGGCTGGCGATGGCGCCGCGGTGTTGTCGCGGCTGCAGCTGGAAGGGTCACGCAGTGACGCCGATGTCGTCCTGGGTTTAGATACAAGTATTTCGATGAAAGCTGTGGCCACGGGATTGTTTGTCGAGCATGGAATTGCCGTGCCAAAACTTGATTTGCCGATAGTTTGGAACGATCCAATTTTCGTACCATTTGACTGGGGCTATTTTGCGTTTGTTTATGACAAGACAAAACTTGTGAAACCGCCCGCCAGTTTTGCTGAACTGCGTGCCATGCCTGACGATTTCAAAATCATCATCGAAGACCCACGCTCCTCGACCCCTGGACTGGGGCTGCTGCTGTGGATCAAACGCGTTTTTGGGGAAGAATCGGCAGCAGTTTGGCGGGATCTCAAACCGCATATCCTTACGGTGACGGCAGGTTGGAGCGAAGCATACGGCCTGTTTCTGCAAGGCGAAGCGGAGATGGTTTTGAGTTATACAAGCTCCCCTGCCTACCATTTGATTGCCGAAGGTGACGATAGCAAGGCCGCCGCGTCCTTCAAAGAAGGTCACTACATGCAGATCGAAACGGCAGCCATGCTTGCGGCGAGCGATCAGCCCGACCTTGCGCGGCGATTTCTGGAATTCGTCCTTTCGGACGAATTTCAAGCCGCAATTCCAGAAACAAACTGGATGTATCCCGTTCGTACGCCTGAAAGTGGCTTGCCGGATGGTTTCAAGTCTTTGATCGAACCAACCGAAGCGCTGCTTTTTTCGAACCAGGAGGCGGAAGACCTGCGCGATGCGGCGCTGTCTGAATGGCTAGACTCAGTGGGCAACTAGGCGTGACCTGGGATCGTAACATGCGGTTGCTCGGCTGGCTGGCACTGGCGCTGTTAGCAACACTTGGAATTGGTTCGATTGCTGCCGTGGCCACGCGCGGATCATCAGTCGTGGAACTGCCGGCTGGTTTTTGGTCCGTTTTACGGTTTACAATCCTGCAGGCCGCGCTTTCTTCGGCGCTGAGCGTGGCCTGCGCCGTCCCGTTGGCGCGCGCACTGGCGCGGCGGAATTTCGTGGGGCGGAATCTGCTGGTGGCGGCATTGGGCGCTCCGTTCTTATTGCCGTCATTGGTTGCAGTCATGGGCGTACTGGCGATCTATGGGCGATCAGGGTCGATTCAAACTTTTTTGGTTTGGGTTGGCATGCCGACTTTTAATATCTACGGCCTATCGGGCATTGTGCTGACCCATGTGTTTTTCAACCTGCCGTTGGTAACGAGGTTGATTTTGCAGGGTTGGTCCGACATTCCGGGCGTACAATTTCGCTTGTCAGCACAACTTGGTTTGCGGGCCGGTGACATATTTCGAGTTCTGGAATGGCCAATGCTCAAGCGAATTGTGCCTGGGGCGTTGCTGCTGGTCTTTCTTTTGTGCAGCACGAGTTTTGCGGTTGTCTTGACGATGGGTGGCGGGCCAAAATCAACTACACTGGAAGTGGCCATTTACCAAGCCTTGCGTTTTGATTTCGATTTGGCCGCAGCGGCCACATTGGCTGTAATGCAAGTCCTGGTTTGCAGCGTCGCGCTAGCATCTGTTGCTCTGACGCAAGGCAATGTCGCATTTGGCAAAACCAGATTCGCGGTTCAGGAGCGCTGGGACGCGAAGTCAAACCGACATATTTTAGCAGACTTGAGTTGCATGGTATTGGCGGTGCTTTTTTTGCTCCCACCGATTTTGGCGGTGTGCACTCGTGGCTTGTTACCAATTTTTTCGGGGCTTCCAGCGGGCGTTTGGCAAGCGGCCCTGCGGTCAGTCTGTGTTGCTTTTTCGGCATCGGCCATAACGCTGATTATTGGTTTGGCCACTGCCAACCTTCTGGACGAATTGAGAGGTGCCAACAGTCGTTTTGGCAAAGTCCTTGGAGTCATTGGATTTTTGCCCATAGCTATTTCACCGTTTGTTTTAGGAACCGGCTTGTTCATTTTGATTAACGCAATCGCGGACCCTTTTGCTCTCGCCTTGCCACTTACAACAATCATCAACGCAAGTTTTTGCATGCCCCTCGCCTTGAGCGCGCTGCTTCCGGCATTTGCCAAGGCACGGGAACGAAATTTTCGTTTGGCGCAGGCTCTGAATTTGCAGGGATGGACTCGATTTCGCATTGCCATCTGGCCGGAAATCCGGCGTCCAGCCTTGTTTTCTGCCGCAATTGCTGCGGCATTGTCGATGGGCGATTTTGGCACCGTCGCCTTGTTCGCACCACCTGACGGCGGGACATTGCCGCTGTTGATGCAGCGACTGATGGCGTCGTATCAAATGGACGAGGCGGCGGGTGTGGCTGTACTTTTGGTGGCCTTGTCGTTTGGGCTTTTTTGGCTGATTGATCGCGGGGGACGGTTTGGAAATCAGATTTGACAAAACCACTTTGCAGTTGGGTCTTTTCCGTATCGACGCAGACGTAAGATTTCCGGCCGGTAAGATCACAGCCTTGATTGGCCCATCCGGCAGCGGCAAAAGTACGCTTCTGGCGGCGATTGCGGGTTTCGTCGTGCCCAAGTCAGGTTCGATCTCGATCGGCTCTAGGGAAATGAATGCGATTGCACCGGGATTGCGGCCAGTGACCATGGTGTTTCAAGAGCACAATCTCTTTCCACATCTTGACGTGTCGCAAAACGTTGGCTTGGGTCTGCGACCAAGTTTGAAGCCGAGCAAAGCCGAAATCGCCGCCATCGACGCGGCGCTGGACCGGGTTGGACTATTGGGGATGGGTGGCCGAATGCCCGCAAACCTTTCTGGCGGCCAAATTGGTCGCGTTGCATTAGCCCGCGCACTGTTGCGCAAGCGGCCAGTTCTCTTGCTGGATGAGCCCTTTGCCGCGCTTGGCCCGGCACTTCGTCACGATATGCTGGACCTTGTGGCGGAAGTTCAAACTGAAGATGCATTGACGGTATTGCTGGTCACCCACTTGCCGGATGACGCGAAACGGATCGCTGCCTTAACAGCTGTTGTTTCCGATGGGCTGGTATCCGATCCCGTCGCAACCGGGAGGCTTTTTTTGGACCCGCCCAATTCGTTAAGCGAATACTTGGGCTAAAAAGTCAAAAGGCCGACAATTTGTCGACCTTTCAAAGTTCATCGCCGCGTCAAGCAGCCTTGCGCTTGATCGGTGCCCAGAGGCGCTTGTTGGTCAGATACAGCAGCACGGCAATAAGGCTGAGGAAGAAGAACGCCACAAAGCCAAAATGTTTACGCGCCATCAACTTTGGTTCGGCAGTCCACATCAGGAACGATGCTACATCCATCGACATCGAAACGACAGTTGCCGGAACCTCGTTCGCGTAGGTCACTTTGTCGTCTTCCAGCGGTGGCGGCATCTTGATCCATTCGCCCGGGAAGGCGGTATTTTCATAGTAGGTTTCGCCGGCTTCTTCTTTTTCCTTGCCGGTGTAGCCGGTCAGAATTGCATGGATGTATTCCGGGCCGCCCATGCCTTTGAACAATTGATTGATGCCCGTGCCCATGGGACCTTCAAAACCGGCGCGTCCTTTGGCCATCAAACTTAAGTCGGGCGCGCCCGCATCGGTATTGGCCAGGAATTTGTCGGAAGGAATGCCGGGGCGGGGTTCGCCGGTGTCAGCATCGGCAATCTCGAACTGAGCTGCGTAGGCTTTCACTTCGGCGGTGCCAAATTCTGGTCCGCCTTCGTCGCCAAGATTCCTGAAGGCCACATATTTCAATCCGTGGCACGCTGCACAAACTTCGGTGTAAACCTGCAACCCAC
The DNA here is from genome assembly GCA_031369165.1 of Paracoccaceae bacterium. Classification (GTDB taxonomy): domain Bacteria; phylum Pseudomonadota; class Alphaproteobacteria; order Rhodobacterales; family Rhodobacteraceae; genus JANMOK01. Next base: position 18,277 of record JANMOK010000332.1, on the reverse strand, counting down.
GCTGGAGCTGGTGTTGGTCGAACTTGCCAAATGGTCCTTCGTGGGCAAAGGCCACGTCGGGGATCGTCGATTCATGTGACGTTGAAGATTGCTCTTCTTGTCCCCGTGCGGATCCGGCAAGACCCAGAACGAGCATTGCGGCGAAGATGTTTTTTGCGATCATCTTGTTCTTTTCCTGCACTTATTCAGCCGGGGTCGGCGGGTAATGGGAGTCAAAGTCGTCGGCGATTGTTTTGGGCTGATCCAATGGTGTTTCGGTGACGCCAAGCAATGGCAGGATCACCAAGAAATAGGCGAACCAGTAGATCGCGCCAAGCAGCGAAATAAGGGGCACCAGACCTTCGGCCGGTTGTGACCCGCACCACATCAGGATGATGAAGTCGATCACGAGCAGCCAGAACCAGTATTTGAACTGTGGTCGGAAGCGGCCAGAGCGCACCCGGCTGGTATCGAGCCACGGCACAAGTGCCATGACAAGGATCGAGCCAAACATCGCAAGCACGCCGAGGAACTTGGCTTCCAGGAACAGGATGTCGAATGTGATGCCGCGCAGGATGGCGTAGAACGGCAGGAAATACCATTCCGGCACGATGTGCTGCGGCGTCGACAGCGGATTGGCTTCGACATAGTTGACCGGATCGCCGAAGTAGTTCGGCATGAATCCGACAATTGCAACGAACACGACCAGTATGACCACCAGCCAGAAAACGTCTTTAATGACATAGTAGGGCCAGAAGGGAACCGTGTCTTTTTCTGCAATGGCTTTGGATTCGCGCCGGACTTCCACGCCCGTCGGGTTGTTGTTCCCGGTTGTGTGGAAGGCCCAGACATGGACGATTACAAGGCCAGCAATCACAAATGGCAGCAGGTAATGCAGACTGAAGAATCGGTTAAGCGTCGCATTGTCGACCGACGGCCCACCCAATAGCCAAGTCTGGATCGTTTCTCCGATGCCGGGAATTGCGCCAAACAGGCCGGTGATCACGGTCGCGCCCCAGAAAGACATCTGACCCCAAGGCAACACATAGCCCATGAAGGCAGTCGCCATCATCAACAAATAGATAAGCATGCCGACGATCCAGGTGATCTCGCGCGGGGCTTTGTATGAACCGTAGTACAGGCCGCGGAAGATATGGATATAGACGGCGAAGAAGAACAGCGAAGCGCCGTTCATATGCAGATAGCGCAGGGCCCAGCCGCCATTCACGTCGCGCATGATGTGTTCAATCGAGGCGAAAGCCTGATCGACATGCGGGGTGTAATGCATCGCCAGGACGATACCGGTGACAATTTGCAATACTAGGCAAAACGCCAGCACGATGCCGAATATCCACCACCAGTTAAGGTTCTTCGGCGTCGGGATCATCAGCGTCGAATAAATCAGGCCAACAACGGGAAGCCTGGAATTCAGCCATTTTTCGAAACCGGACTTCGGCTCGTAAGAGTCGTGTGGGATGCCGCCCATCTGATTATTCTCCGTCTTTGCCGAGTTTGATGACCAGGTCGGACACAAATGCCGCGACTGGAATATCCAAGTTTCTTGGCGCTGGGCCTTTGCGAATGCGACCTGCCGTGTCGTAGTGCGAACCGTGACAGGGGCAGAACCAACCGCCGAAATCACCTGCATCGCCGAGCGGAATACATCCCAAGTGCGTACAGACACCCATCATGACCAACCATTTACCTTCGGCATCGATGGTCCGGTTCATATCCGAAGCATCTGCAGTGGCATCAAGGTTGTCGTTTTCGGCCAGCATGTCGCGCAGATCGTCTATATCAACGGCGCGCGCTGCGGTAATTTCCTCGTCGGTTCGATGCCGAATGAAAACGGGTTTTCCCAACCATTTAACCGTCAACTGCGTACCAGCTTCAATGGCCGTAACATCGACCTCTTTTGTGGCAACGGCCAGTACATCCGCGCTTGGGTTCATTTGATTGACAAGCGGCCAAACGGCTGCGCCGGTGGCCACCGCACCCGCCGCGGCCGTGGCGACATATAAAAAATCGCGACGCGATCCTGATTGATCTTCGGCGTGGGACACGTTCTTCTCCCTCTTGCGCCCGGATCGTTGCGGGCTGACATTCACGGATGCTCAAGTTGGAGCACAGTTGCGCGAGGAATAACGTGATGTTTCGTCGGGGTCCAGCGGACTTTAAGACGCAGTGCAAGCAATTTTCACGGCCTGTTTTGTGCCTTTGAGATTGGCCGCGTATCAACCGGATTTGGCCCCCAATTTGGGAGCGATGGTGCGCTTGTGTGCCTGCACTGGCGTGGGACTGGACATAATCGAACCTTGCGGGTTCCCATTCTCGCTAAAGGCCTTGCGAAACCAAGCTCTGGACTATGCCGAACATGCCGATATCTGCCGCCACAACGATTGGAACAGCTTTGCGCCACAAGGGCGCGTTGTACTCTTGAGTACAAGCGGAGCGGTTCCAATATGGGATTTCCGGTTTCTGAAAGGCGATACTTTGTTGCTCGGCAGAGAATCATCTGGCGTTCCACCGGAAGTCAGAGCGAGCGTCGACGCAACAGTCACGGTGCCGATGGCGGGGCTGGGCCGTTCATTGAATGTGGCAATGGCCGCGGCAATCACCATGTATGAGGCGTTGAGGCAGGCAAACGCAGAAAAAATGCGGGGGAATTAGTCCCCCGCGTTCAGACAAGCTTGTTTAACTATGCCTTGGCGCGCCGTCGAGAAACAAAGCCTATGCTGCCGACGGCGATGGCCAACAAAGGCAATGCTGCTGGTAAGGGAACAGGTGACACGGGCGGTGGTGGCGGCGCGTTCAGCGCTGTCAGTTTGCCCTGCAAAAAGGCACTGTTTTTGCGATTTTCGTCCGAAAAAAGCGAATTTCCGCCGAAGAAGCCGCCGAGGAAACCGGTGGCTTCAAACAAGTAGGAAACGCCGTTGAATTGTATTGTTTCCGACAGGCCCGCATTGGTCGCAAATGAAATCAAATCACCACATGGCGGTTTGTCACCATAGGGGCACTTGCGCTGCCTGTTCCGGGTCTCGTCGTGGATAATGTCGAACACGGATGTGACAGTGAAATCCTGCGATGTCAGACCATCAACCAATCGGCCAGTTATTGTAACGGCAAGAGTGGCTGCCTTCAGTGCGCCACCGTAAATGACATAATTATTGTGGGTAAATTTACCCAAGTCAAAAGATGCGCCCAAGTCGTGCGGACCCGATGATTCGGTTCCGTCGAAAACATAGCCGCTTTTCCTTCCAGACTTAGGACGCCCCCAAGAAATACGAGATCCGTCAGGAGAAACCGTGACTTTTCCGTTGGCAGGCGCAACCGGGCTCCAGACACCATCGACGCCATCTATAAAGGTAGTTGTAAGTGCCCAGCCACTAGCGGGCACACATACCAGCGCCAAGCCCATTACGACCGCGCGAACGCACATTAACATTTTAGACAAGCCCCCAAAGCCCGATTCTGATACTCAGAACCCAATTGATAGTTACAGTGTCGGATTCACTCAGTGTGTCGATCATACCAGCTTTTCGGAATAAATAAAGTGAATAAATGCTGGAATTGTAAATGGCTGTCTGACAGGACAAAGCGCAACTGTAAACTAGGGCAATTATCCCTCACGTTTCCCCGGCAACGAACTGACTGGTATCTAGCGCACTGGGCAGCACATGTCGACGATATCCGAACCCGCCAATGAAACGCGAAAGAGATTGAAATGCAAAAGGAACAGCGGATATTCCAATTAACTTAATTTGCACCATATTAAGCATTCAATGGTATTGAATATCTTCAAACGCAAGGATGTGGACAGCGAAAATGCCTTTGCCGCCAAAGAGACGTCGGATATCGAGGTACATGTGGCCCGCAATCTTTGCGATCATGATGCCTGCTGAAAGCTCGGCTGAGAATGTGATCTCGATATATTCGGGCGTTCAGTCGGCGATGCCGGGTCGAGTCTTGGGTACCGACGACTTGGGTTCGCCATTCGATTTCAATGTAGACTGGCTCGGCAGATCTTTTGAGATGCCGCCCTATTATGGCATCAGGGCCATGCGTTGGTCCGAAAATACTCCGTGGGGGTTCGGGCTCGAATTTACGCATACGAAAGTTTACGCTGACCCAGCGACACTTGTTTCCAGCGGGTTTCCAATTCTTGAATTTACAGATGGTTTGAACATTCTAACGTTCAACGGTTTGCGCAAATTTGAACCAATTGGACGGCTTCAGCCCTATTTCGGCGCTGGAATCGGGATCTCAGTTCCGCACGTCGAGGTGCAAACACGCGCTGGAGGTCCGGTGACATTTGAATACCAGTTTGGCGGTCCCGCAATTCGCGCTTTGGCTGGAGTCGAATATGAATTGAACGACAATTGGTTGCTGTTTGGTGAATACAACGCAACGTATTCGTCAAACGAGGCCGAATTGACCGACGGCGGCACGCTCTCAACCGACATCCTAACTCAGGCGCTTAATTTAGGGGCGAGCTTTCGTTTCTAGTTCGAAGCCCGTTTTGCGGCAATGCTTGAAACACCCAGCAATTCCAGAACTTTACGTTCTATGTGGGCGGCATCCATGGCCGCAGCCATATACATTTTTTCGGGAGTGTCATGGTCCAGGAATGTGTCTGGCAGCACCATTGAGCGGAACTTGAAAGCGCGACCAAGCAAGTCGTTCTCGGCGAGGAAGTGCAGCAAATGCGAACCAAAACCGCCAATAGAACCTTCTTCGATCGAAATCAGGGCTTCATGGTGTTTGGCAAGTTGTCTGATCATTTCGTGGTCCAAAGGCTTGGCAAACCGGGCGTCAGCAATCGTCACCGCAATGCCCCGCGAAGCCAAAGCCTCGGCAGCTTGGTGGCATTCGCGCAGGCGGGCACCAAAGTTTAGGATCGCAACTCTTCCACCCTCACGAACAATGCGACCTTTACCCAACGGCAAAGGAACGCCGCGGACGGGCATTTCAACGCCGACGCCTTCGCCGCGCGGAAAACGAAAAGCCGAAGGCCTGTCGTCAATCGACGCGGCAGTCGCAACCATGTGGACCAGCTCCGCCTCATCGGCGGCCGCCATAACCACAAAGTCGGGCAAATTGGCCAGAAATGCGATGTCAAACGAACCGGCATGCGTTGCGCCGTCGGCACCAACCAATCCCGCGCGATCAATGGCAAAACGTACCGGCAATCGCTGAATTGCCACGTCGTGAACGATTTGATCATAGCCGCGTTGCAAAAACGTCGAATAGATCGCGCAAAACGGTTTCAGCCCGCCGGCGGCCATTCCGGCGCTAAAGGTTACGGCGTGTTGTTCGGCGATACCAACATCAAAGCAACGATCGGCGAAGCGTTCGGCGAATAAATTGAGACCGGTGCCGTCGGGCATTGCTGCGGTCACGGCAACAATTTTGTCGTCGCTTTCCGCCTCGCGGATCAGGCTTTGGGCAAATACTTTTGTGTAAGTTGGCGCATTGGACGGTGACTTTTTCTGAACGCCGGTAACTATGTCAAACTTTGCCGTCGCGTGACCGCGGTCCGAGGCCAGTTCGGCTGGGGCATAGCCTTTGCCCTTTTTGGTAACGACATGAATCATCACCGGACCTGTCGCGCGCGATTTTGCGGTACGCAGAACAGCCAGCAACTGTTCGATATCGTGCCCGTCGATCGGACCCACATAGGAGAAACCGAGTTCCTCAAACAAGGTGCCGCCGATTGTCATGGCTTTCAGCATTTCCTTGGCGCGTCGCGCCCCTTCTTGCAAAGGGCCTGGCAGCAAACTGACGGCGCCTATGGCAGCTGCCTTCAAGTCTTGAAACGGGGCACCCGTGTATAATCTGGCCAAATAAGTTGCCATTGCGCCCACCGGCGGGGCAATGGACATGTCGTTGTCATTCAAAACCACAAACATCCGCTTGCCCAAATGGCCGACGTTGTTCATGGCTTCGTAAGCCAAACCGGCCGACAATGCCCCGTCACCTATAACAGCGACCACTTCGCCGATCTGTGGCTCCGCTTGTGCGCCAAGATCCCTGGCGACGACAAAACCAAGCGCCGCGGAAATCGACGTTGACGAATGCGCGGCACCAAATGGGTCATACTCGGACTCGCTTCGACGGGTGAAACCGGAAAGCCCGCCGCCCGACCTCAGGGTGCGAATTCGATCTCGCCGACCGGTCAAGATTTTGTGTGGGTAACACTGATGCCCGACGTCCCAAATCAAGCGATCACGCGGCGTATCGAACACGGCGTGCAGGGCGACGGTCAGTTCAACGACGCCCAGGCCCGCGCCAAGATGGCCGCCAGTTACCGAAACAGCGGAAATTGTTTCGGCACGCAGTTCGTCGGCCAACTGCCGAAGTTCGGAATTGGAAAATCCTCGGACGTCGGCGGGCAGGTTGACCCGGTCTAGCAGGGGCGTATTTGGTGGTTGCTGGTTCACGATATTTGGAATTTCCTGGTACCCATACTCACGCTCAACTAGGCAATTCGCCGCGCAAACTCAATCACCCACGCTGAAATTGCACTAAGCTTCGCGATTAATGCTGAAACGCGCCGCGCGGCGCAGATTTTCCGCTGGTGATCCGAAACGATCCAGCGCCGCTATGGCTGCATCAACCAAGCCTGCGGCATGTTTTTTTGCGCCGGACATGCCAAGTAACGCCACAAAAGTTGCCTTGCCGGCCGCGGTGTCTTTGCGCAGGCGTTTTCCGGCCTTTGCCGGATCACCTTCGATATCCAGAACGTCGTCCCAAACTTGGAAAGCAAGGCCAAGCGCCCGCGCATATTCGGCCATCGCCGTTGTATCCAAGTTGGCAACAACGGGCCCGGCCTCGGCCGACCAGCGGAACAATTGTCCGGTTTTCAGACTTTGCAGTTCGGTTATATCCTCGATCCCCAATATTGCACCATGCCGTTCGGCGGCGATGTCAAAACCTTGGCCGCCGACCATTCCCATAGCGCCAACCGCTTGGGCAAGAGATTTAATCAGACGCAACCTTGTGTTTGGGTCGAGTGCGGATTGCGGGGCCGTCAAGGTCTCAAAGGCAAGGGTCTGCAAGGCATCGCCCGCCAAAACGGCGGTCGCCTCGTCCCATTTCACATGGACTGTTGGCTTGCCGCGCCGTAAATCGTCATTATCCATGCTGGGCAGGTCGTCATGGATCAGCGAATATGTGTGAATGAATTCCACTGTGGCGGCCAGACGCGCCGCCTGCTTTTCCGGCACGCGATAGACCAAGCAGCTTTCCATGACCAGGAACGCCCGCATGCGCTTGCCACCGGCCAAGGCAGCATATCGCATTGCTTCAATAACTTGACTTTCTGGCGGCGGCAAAAGTGTTTCCATAACCGCTTCGACTTCAGCCGCCACACGCGAAAGCGCCGTTTGGAAAAGATGTTTTTCGCTGTCAGACATGTCAGCCGATTTCGACTGTCCGTGCCCCGGTGGCATTTCCATCCGGTCCTTGTACGATTTGTGCAACTTTTTCTTCGGCCGATTTCAGTTTGGCGTCACACAGGGCTTTCAACAGCGCACCCCGCTCATAAAGCGCGATGGATTCGGCAAGCGGCACCGAACCGGATTCAAGCTGACTGACAACTTTTTCCAGTTCCGCCATTGCCGCTTCGAAAGTCATATTGGCAATATCGCCGTTACTCACGCTGCACGCTCCATCAAAACCCGCACATGGGCTGCCACCGATTCAGCGAGTGCATCAAGATCATAACCACCTTCCAGAGTCGAGACAACGCGGCCATCGCAATGCTTGTCTGCCAGATTGCAAAGCACCTCCGTCACCCAAGCGAAATCATCGGCATTCAAATTCAGATTCGCCAAGGGATCGTCGCGGTGCGCGTCAAAACCTGCTGAAATCAGCAAAAGTTGCGGATCGAAATTTTCGAGGAATGGCAGCCCCTCATTAGTTATTCTTGACCGGAATTCCACTGAACTGGAATGCGGCGGCAAAGGAAGATTCAATATGTTGCCGTAGCCACCGATTTCTTTAGGGGAACCGCTGCCTGGGTATAACGGCGACTGATGGGTCGAAACATAGGCGATATTTGCTTCGTTCCAAACAATCTCTTGCGTGCCATTTCCATGGTGAACATCGAAATCGACGATTGCGACGCGCTTCAGGCTCCAAGATTCGAGCGCGTGTTTGGCCGCGATGGCAACGTTGTTAAAACTGCAAAACCCCATTGCCGTCGCCGTCTCAGCATGATGTCCGGGCGGACGCACGGCGCAAAACGCATTATGCGCCGTCTTTTCCATTACGATATCGACCGCCTTGCAAACCGCCCCTGCGGCCCGCCAGATGGCAATCAATGAGAGCGGCGATAGCAAGGTATCTGCATCAAGTGCTGTGAAACCAGTTTTGGGAACACTGGTTCGAATAAAATCGAGATAGGATTGCGGGTGGACCTTCAGCACTTGTTCGTTGGAAACCAAAGGAGCGTCAAACCACTGCAAGTGAGCAAATTCGGCCGAGCGGAGTGCCAATGTAACTGCATGCAGTCGTTCAACCCTTTCGGGATGACCACTCGGATTGAGGTGATTCAGGCAATCGTCATGGTACAAAATAGCTGTTGTCATGGCGGCAATCAGTCCGGGGACAACATGTAGCCAGACCCGCGAACTGTTTGCAGATAACGCGGTGATTTTGGGTCAACTTCGATTTTACGCCGCAGACGCGTAATTTGCACGTCAACGGCGCGTTCTTGAGCTTGGCTGTCGCTTGGTGCCGGGTCGTCTACCAGTTCAACCCGCGAAATTGCTTCACCCGGGCGCGACGAAAATATTCGCATCAGCGACGATTCCGTTGCCGTCAAACGCACCGGGTTGGATCCGTTCCACAATTCACCGCGCACCAAATCATAGCGAACTTCACCCATTTGCAGCGTTCGCGGCGGTTCTTTTGCCGGGTCTTTTTTTGGTACGCGGCGCAGGATAGCATTGATGCGGAGTAACAATTCGCGTGGTTCAAACGGCTTTGGCAAATAGTCGTCTGCCCCAGCCTCCAGCCCGCGTATGCGGTCACTGGCGTCGCCTTTGGCTGTCAAAAGTAGAATCGGCGTGCTCATGTGGCGCCGCAAGTCGCGGGTGAGGGTGAAACCGTCTTCGCCGGGCATCATCACGTCGAAAACCAGCAAGTCAAATTCCAAGCCTTCCAAAAGTCTGCGAGCATGGGCTGCATCACGCGCGGCAGAAACCCAATAACCATTGCGTGCCAAGAATTTTTGCAAAAGCGTCCGAATCCGCTCGTCATCGTCAACAACAAGGATATGCGCATCGGGCTGCTCGAGGGTTATCAACGGTGTTTCTCCATCAGTCTTCGTACTTTTTCACGCGTTTCAGGATCGATCATTTCTTGCAGAACGCTGCGAAAGCCAGCAACCGCGTCGGCCCCAGCGCTGGAATAGGCCTTTCGCATGCGCGCACGTTGTGCATCGGATAATTCGCGTTCGAACACTTGACCTTTTTCGGTCAACGTCAAATTTCGTTGACGGCGGTCAATCCGGCCAATTTTGGAATTGACCAATCCGTCGTCCATAAGCTGCCGCAAAACCCGATTGAGCGATTGTTTGGTGACACCAAGAATATCAAGCAGTTCATTCACGGTCAGATTGGGCGAGCGGTTGATGAAATGCACGGCGCGATGATGCGCACGACCGTAAGCCAAGTTTTCCAATATTCGGTCAGGATCCGCAGTGAACGCCCTGTAGGCAAAAAACATCAGTTCGATGCCTTGTCGAACCTGATCATCGGTCAAGAACAGCAATTGCTCGCCACGCGACCCGCTACTGGGGTATTTTTCTTGCTGCATGCGCGGGCCTCTTATTTCAGACTCGTGAGCATAATATGTCAGTCTTGTTGACTTTCCAAGAATCAAATGATAGCGAAAGTGGTGTTTTTTGAAATAATCTGTCGTGAAGTTACTAAAATTTGCAACTTTCCGAAAGAATGCAAAGGGATCTGGAAATGACTGACGCATACGATGATCGGGATGGGTTCATTTGGTTTGATGGCGATTTGGTCCCGTGGCGCGACGCCAAAGTGCACATCCTGACCCATGCTTTGCACTATGGGTCTTCGGTGTTTGAAGGTGAGCGGTGTTATTCAGGCAAGATTTTCAAAAGCCGCGAACACTCGGCGCGGCTTCTGAAATCAGGCGAATTGATGGACATGCCAATTCCATATTCGGTGGACCAGATCGAGGCCGCCAAACGCGCGGCGCTGGATGCCAACCGCTTCACTGACGCGTATGTGCGTGCCATTTGCTGGCGCGGATCGGGGTTGGATATGGGGGTATCGTCGATGCGCAACCCGGTGCACATGGGAGTCGCGGTTTGGAAATGGGGTGCCTATTACGGCGGCGCGAAAATGGAAGGGGCCAAGCTGGACATTTCCAAATGGAAACGCCCTTCGCCAGAGACGATTCCTTCGGCAGCCAAAGCCGCCGGTTTGTATATGATCTGCACGATGTCCAAGCATGCGGCGGAACGCAAAGGTTGTTCCGACGCGCTGATGATGGATTTCCGGGGCTATGTGGCTGAGGCCACTGGAGCGAACGTGTTTTTTGTAAAGGATGGCGTGGTTCACACGCCCTTGGCGGATTGTTTCCTCAATGGCCTGACCCGCCAAACCGTGATCGGCATGATCCGCGAGATGGGCGTTGAAGTTATTGAGCGGCACATCATGCCCGAAGAGCTCGCGACGTTCCAACAATGTTGGTTAACCGGAACCGCCGCCGAAGTGACGCCGGTCGGGCAGATTGGCGACCATCATTTTCAGGTCGGCGAACTGACCCGCAAAGTTGCCAAGGCTTATGAGGAATTGGTGCGCAGTTGATGGCCAGCCCCCGCCAAATCATCATCGATACCGACCCCGGTCAGGATGATGCGGTGGCGATTTTGCTGGCTTTGGCTTCGCCGGAACTTGAGGTGCTTGGTATCACCTGTGTTGCCGGCAATGTGCCGCTGGAGTTGACGCAAAAGAACGCCTTGATGATCTGCGAATTGGCCGGCCGCACCGACATTCCAGTATTTGCCGGTGCAGCGCGGCCATTGGTTCGCAAGCTGGTTACAGCGGAATATGTGCACGGGAAAACAGGGTTGAACGGGCCGGTTTTGCCTGATCCGACGATGAAATTACAGGAACAGAATGCAGTCGATTTCATCATCGAAACGATTATGGCGCGGCCTTCTGGGGCGGTTACTTTGTGCCCGATTGGGCCGTTAACGAACATTGCTTTGGCTTTGATCCGTGCCCCGGAAATTGCGGAAAGAATTCGGGAAATCGTGCTTATGGGCGGCGCTTGTTTTGAGGGTGGCAACACCACGCCTTGTGCGGAGTTTAATATATTCGTTGATCCACAGGCAGCGCAGACCGTTTTTGCCAGTGGAATCCCTTTAATTGTTCATCCGCTGGACATGACCCATAACGCCTTGACGACTTCGAAACGGGTCGAGAAGATTCGCGGCCTGAACAATAGGGTTGCGACGGCGACTGCTGAAATGATGGACTTTTTTGAACGCTTTGATGAGCGGAAATATGGCACCGATGGCGGGCCGTTGCATGATCCCAATGTTATCGCTTACCTTTTGAAACCCGAACTTTATCACGGGCGTGACGTGAACATCGAGATTGAAGCCGCTTCGGAACTGACAATGGGGCAGACGGTGGTGGATTGGTGGGGGGTTTCGGGGCGGAAAATCATTGCCCATTATATTCGTGACCTCGATTCGGATGGGTTTTTTGAGCTATTGACCGAAAGACTGGCCCGATATTGATCTCACAGTCGCGCACGCGTGCCAGATCGCGTAAGATATTGAAAACACACAATTAAAAAAATAAATTAACCATATATTCATACATTTCACCACAAGCCGGCCGCTGCAGAAAACGCGAAAAGTCGTTCAAAAAGACCCAGTTTTTGCCCATTTGGCGTCAATCTGAAACGTTTCAGTTGCGTCTTTGCGAACGCATGTTCCACACAAAAATACAATAACGAAACTGTTGCAGAACCTTGCCTATCATCGGGCTGCGAACAATGCTATTCTACCGCCCACAGCCCGCACCGGCGATGGTGCATTTAACGGAGGAAACTGACCTGCCTGAAATGTTGCATGCGGTGGCAAAGACCGCAAAGTCTGCGGGTTCCAAAAAAGCCCCCAAGACAAACCTGAGCGACAGATTGCTCAAACTTATCCTGACATCGCTGGATGACGACAAGGCCGAAGACGTGCTGTCGATAGATTTGCGCGGCAAATCGGAACTTGCCGATCATATGGTGATTGCCTCGGGCCGCTCGACGCGGCAGGTGGCGTCCATCGCCGACAATCTGACCGACAGGGTCAAATCCGAATTGGATGTTTCGTCGCGGCTGGAGGGCAAGCAGGCCTCTGATTGGGTGCTGATTGATTGCGGCGATGTGATTGTCCACGTTTTCCGCCCCGAAGTGCGCGAATTTTATCAGCTTGAAAAAATGTGGCTACCGATGGCCGAACAGGCGCGGCGAACGGCCAAACCGGTCTGATCTGACTTGCGCGTCGGCATCTTGGCGATAGGCCGCCTGCGGGCTGGGCCGGAAAAGCAATTGTGCGACGACTATTTGTTGCGGGCAAACCGAACCGGCGCCAATTTATCGCTGGGACCGTTCTTGTTGAGCGAGTTTGACGACAAGCGCAACGGCGGGATGCTGTCCGAAGCGACACTGCTTCGACAAGCAATACCACAAGGTGCGTTGCGGGTTGTTTTGGATGAACGGGGCAAAAACCTGTCTTCGCCAAATTTTGCAGCCCAGCTGGCCACCTGGCGAGACCACGGCAAGCGCGACGTGGTCTTCATGATCGGCGGGGCCGATGGATTGGACGCAGCTTTACGGTCCGAGGCCGACTTTGCCCTATCGTTGGGTCAGATGGTCTGGCCGCACTTGTTGGTTCGGGTGATGCTGGCGGAGCAGTTATATCGCGCAACGTCGATCCTCGCCGGATCACCTTATCACCGGAATTGAGTTCCCGCCCTTGCCGTTGGTGCGATTGGGTTATTATATCGCGCCGCAGATATTTTTTCAGGATCCCAAATGCCCGTTCCCAAACCCGTTGTCCTGTGCATTCTGGATGGCTGGGGCGTGCGCGAGGAAACTTTTGCCAATGCCGTCGCCCTGGCAGATACCCCCGCCAATGACCGCGTGATGGCGGAATGCCCGAATACGACTTTGGTCGCCTGTGGCCCCGATGTGGGTCTGCCGGAAGGTCAGATCGGCAATTCCGAAGTCGGCCATACCAACATCGGGGCGGGCCGCATTGTGTGGATGGATTTGCCGAATATCGACAAGGCAATTGCGGACGGCACATTCGAACAAAACCCCGCCCTGCAATCGCTCATCACCACAATGATGGCCAAACACGGCACCGCGCATATTGCCGGGTTGCTGTCTCCCGGCGGGGTGCATTCGCACCAGAAGCACATGGCTCGTGCCGCACAAATCATTGCTGCCGCCGGTGTGCCGGTGAAAATCCACGCGTTTCTGGATGGGCGCGATGTGCCGCCGAAAAGTGCGGATGGCTTCTTGGCCAGTTTTGAGGCCGAATTACCGGTAACTGCTAAGATTGCAACGGTGACGGGACGATTTTTCGCGCTGGACCGCGACAATCGGTGGGAGCGGGTCAAGGAGGCCTATGACGTCATTGTTTCAGCCAAAGGCGGGCATGAACAATCGGCGCGTGCGGCGGTTGCTGCCAGCTATGCGCGTGGCGACAGCGATGAGTTCGTCGCGCCAACCGCCATCGGCGATTACAAAGGTGTGGCGCAGGGTGACGGGTTGTTGTTCATCAATTTTCGGGCGGATCGGGCGCGAGAAATTCTGGTCGCGCTGCTGGACCCAAATTTTGATGGTTTTCCGGTTCCGGGCAGGCCGCAATTTGCGGCGGCCTGTGGGATGGTAGAATATTCAACCCACCTGAATGAACTGCTGGATGTGATGTTCCCGGCCCGGGAAATTGCCAACACATTGGGGCAGTGGGTGGCAGGGCACGGCAAAACCCAGTTGCGATTGGCGGAGACCGAGAAATATCCGCATGTGACGTTTTTCATGAACGGCGGGATTGAGCCGCCTTATCCGGGTGAGGATCGACAGCTTTCGCCCAGCCCGAAAGTCAGGACTTATGACCTGCAACCCGAAATGTCGGCGGCAGAGGTGACGGCGAATTTGGTCGCCGGTATCGTTTCGCAGAAATACGACCTGATCATCGTCAACTATGCCAATCCCGACATGGTGGGGCATACCGGCAATTTGGCGGCGGCGATTGAAGCGTGTGAGGCGGTGGACCATGGCGTTGGTCAGGCTTTAGCGGCGTTGAAAGCCGTTGGCGGCGCGATGATTCTGACCGCTGATCACGGCAACTGCGAAGTGATGATAGACCCGATAACCGGCGAGCCGCACACGGCGCATACGTTGAATCCGGTTCCGGCAATTTTGATCGGCGGTCCAAGCGGTGCCCGCTTGCGCGAGGGCGGGCGATTGGCGGATTTGGCGCCGTCTTTGCTGGACCTCTTGCAAATGCCCAAGCCCATCGAAATGACTGGGCAAAGTCTGGTTTTGCGCAGGTGAGACGATTACTTGTTCCCTTGCTGGCGTGTTTGTTTGCCCAGTCCGCCTTGGCCGAAACCGATTTGTCCGCACAGGCCAGCAGGGCGGCGGAAAACATTGCATTGGCCAGCGCAAGATTCGAAGCGGCGACCGGGTCGGACGATCTGGTTCTGACGCTGGGCGAAGTGATAATGTCTTACGAAAATGGCCTGCGGGTTCTGCGCGAAAACCTGCTGGTATTGTCACTGCGCGAACGCGAATTGCACACCGAATATACCCAGAAAAGCGGCGATTTCAGCCGGATTTTGGGCACGCTTTACGCGGTTGAATCGCAGCCATCGCCGTTGCTGTTTCTGCATCCCGGCGGAGCGCTGGCTGCGGCACAAGCCGCGCAATTGCTTTCTCAAGCAACACCGGTGCTGCAGGCCAAGGCGCAACAACTGGGCATTCAAATCGACGAGCTTGCAGAATTGCGCGCGCTACGCGAACTGGCTCTGGATAATCTGCGCAGCGGTTTGGCCGGATTGTTGATTGCCCGCGCCGCGCTGGATGACGCGATTGCGAAAGGTGACCCGGTTCCGGCCCTGTTTGTCGATGACAGGATGCAGGTGCAGGTTCTGTCAGCAACCGCGGAAAGTTTGTCAGATTTTGCCGCTGAGCTGGCCAAGCTGCCATTGCCGGATACCGGGCTGAAACCGATTTTGGGTGCCGCGACGGTGCCAATGCCGGTGGCCGGCCGAATTTTGGTGGGGTTCAACCAGCCCGACATTTCCGGGGTGCGCAGGCCCGGGATTTATGCCGAGGCGGCGCCGCTGGCGCTGGTTGCAGCGCCGTTTGATGCAACAATCCGGTTTGCCGGTCCGTTTCAGGACTATGACAACGTGGTCATCCTTGAGCCGGAAGCGGGCACGCTGATGATTTTGGCGGGGATCGAGCGGTTGTTCCGGGCCGAAGGCGACGTGCTGGCACAAGGTGACCCGATCGGCCAGCTTGGCGGCAGCGAAACGGCGGATGAAGAATTTTTGATTGAAGCGTCAGCGGAAACTGGGGTGCAGGTTGCGCAAACACTCTATATAGAAATTCGCAAAGACGGGGAGTCGGTCGATCCGACGCCTTGGTTCCAACAGGATTAGGCAGGATCGGCAGATGAGAAACTATTATATCGCAGGGTTTATTGGGGCATTGGTCGGGCTGGGCGTGACGTTGCAATTTGCCGAGCCGATTGGGGCGCAAGAGGCTGCGGATGCCAGCACGACATATGAGCAGCTTGATCTGTTTGGTGATATTTTTGAACGCATCCGCTCGGGCTATGTCGAAGAGGTCGATGAGAAGAAGCTGATCGAAGCGGCCATCAACGGCATGCTGAGTTCGCTGGACCCGCATTCGTCGTATATGCCGCCCGAAGCCTTTGCTGACATGCGTTCGGAAACCCGTGGCGAATTTGGCGGGCTGGGCATCGAGGTGACGCAGGAAGACGGTTTCGTCAAGGTCGTCTCGCCGATTGATGACACCCCAGCGTCGCGCGCAGGTATCCTGTCGGGCGATTTCATTACGCATGTCAACGGCGAGCAGGTTCTTGGCCTGACACTGGACCAGTCGGTTGAAATGATGAAGGGCCCGGTGGGGTCGGAGGTGGTGATAACGATTGTCCGCGAAGGCACCGACCAGCCGTTCGATGTGACCTTGACGCGCGATACGATCGAAGTCAGCCCGGTGCGGGCGCGTCTGGAGGGCCAGACAATTGTGGTGCGGATTTCGTCGTTTACCGAGCAGACCTACAAAAATCTTGAGGAAGATATCAAGGAACTTGTTGTCGAGGCCGGCGGGATTGAGAAAGTTGAGGGGTTTGTCCTTGATTTGCGCAACAACCCTGGCGGTCTTTTGACCCAGGCAGTCGACGTTTCGGATGCGTTCCTGGATGCGGGGGAAATCGTTTCCACCCGCGGGCGAAGCGCCGATGACAGCGAACGTTACAACGCGACAGAGGGAGATTTGGCGCTAGGCAAGCCCTTGGTTGTTTTGATAAATTCCGGCTCTGCCTCGGCTTCGGAGATTGTCGCAGGGGCGTTGCAGGATCAGCGGCGCGCGGTCGTTGTTGGCACCCGCAGCTTTGGCAAGGGCTCGGTGCAAACGATTTTGCCGATGCAGGGCGATGGCGCGCTGCGCATGACCACAGCACGTTATTATACGCCGTCGGGCCGGTCGATTCAGACCCTCGGCGTGGCCCCCGACATCATCGTTGAATATCGCGCGCCCGTCGAAGAAGTTGTTCCCGCCGAAGGTGAGGCACCGGCATCAGAATCGGAATTTTTCGTGGATTCCGAAAGCGATCTGCGCGGTTCGCTGAACAACGATTCGCTGACCGAAGACGAACTGAAACTTTTGACCGAGGAACGCGCTGCGCAAGAGGCGACGGCAAAGCTGCATGCCGAGGACAACCAATTGGGCTATGCGTTGGATTTCATCCACGGATTGGCTGTACTGCAACCGGCGAATTGAATTCTTGATCGCGAAAGGGAATTGGCGCTGAGTTTCGAACATGAACGCCGATAGTCGAAAAGAACTGCCTTACCGACCTTGTGTTGGTATCGTCTTGATCAATTCGGCGCAGTTGATTTTTGCAGGCCAACGCATCGACAACCCCGGTCCGGCCTGGCAAATGCCACAGGGCGGCATTGATGAGGGGGAAAATACGCGCGACGCGGCGTTGCGGGAATTACGCGAAGAAACCGGCATTGAAGCCGAAAATGTGGAGATTGTCGCCGAATCGAAACATTGGATTCGCTATGATTTACCCGTTGAACTGGTGACCAAACTTTGGCGCGGCCGGTTTCGCGGTCAAAGACAGAAGTGGTTCGCGATGCGGTTCACTGGCACAGATACGGCGATCAAGATTGCAACCGAGTTTCCAGAATTCAGCCGCTGGAAATGGATGAAGAAGTCCGATCTTCTGGAAAGTATCGTGCCCTTCAAACGCGGGGTTTATGCCAAAGTTCTGGCAGAGTTTGATGAATTCTTGTGACCATTCAGCGGAAAAGTTCGCCAGAATGAATGAACGGAAAAAACTGCCCCGCTGAATTCAGTCCAAACCAAGACTGGCCGTCGATTGCTCTGTGCACACAATGATCAACCAGCCGATAAAAACTTTTTCGATCAATCAGCGCGCTAAGATTTCGACGCACCAAGAGGTAAGGTGAGGGTTGTCCTGTCAACGGATCCAGCACCACAGTGATCGGGTTTTCCACACCCGCCACAACGATGTCATCGACATTGGTGGTGAAAGTCACGCTTTGATCAGGACCGGGACCGGTGACATCGAAATCAATCGCTACAAATGGCGCATCCTCGACCTTTATGCCGACTTTCTCGACCGGTGTGACCAGAAAATAGGCGTCGCCATCGCGGCGCAGGATGGATGCGAAAAGCTTGACCAGCGGCTTTCGCCCGATCGGCGTGCCGAGATAGGACCACGTGCCGTCGCGGGCAATCCTCATGTCAAGGTCGCCGCAAAACGGCGGATTCCAGAGGTGAACCGGTGCCGGGCCCTTTTTTGCGACGGCACTGGCGTTTTCGAGAAATGTCGGGGCAGACAAAGTAACGGTTTTCTCAACTTCGGTTACCAAAGTTCTATGTCTCCTTTGTCGAACATGCTCTAGTCTGGTTGGTGAAAACTATAGCGAGGCCGCGTCGATATGAGCAAAAATAATTC
>JANMOK010000301.1:0-7525 GCA_031369165.1 Paracoccaceae bacterium | reverse complement strand
AGCGGCGGAAGGTGCGCAGGCGCGGGCGGATTTCCTAAAGATGATCGGGCGCAACCGCGACTTTTGGCAGCTTGTGGCAACCGAGACCGATAACGACAGCGAATGGATTCCTTCCGACAGTCAGACGGCCGCGCTGGGATTCATTTTGCCGCCAGGAACAGGTTCGGCGTGGCTGGCCGTGTTGGGCGAGGCCGAAGCGGCCCTGAACGGTGAGTTGTTGATCCCCTATCCGTGGATCGGTGCCCAAGCCGGCCTGAACTTGCAGCGCCTGTTCGAGGATCCGCCAGCGTTCGATCTAATCGATTGGGTGCAGGGCGCTGGGGCGCTGCCTTATGCGGAACGCGGTCGCGTAATTGACGGCACCAAATTGCGCCAGTTCAATACCTTGCTTCTGGGAGACGCGATGTTTTTTGCCGTCTTACTGAATTAAGCACAAGGTCTTAGTCAAAGCAGGATTCCGACTACCACCATCATCAGGCCAAGGGCCGACAATCCAACCGAGGCGAAGTTGATGGCGATCAGTTTTTGCAGTTGCGGGGTGATGGATTTGAGATCGCCGCCGCTTCGCTTGATGCGGATGCCCGACCAGATGCAATAGCCAAGGCCGAACAGGCCGAGCAGGGAGGTGAGGGCACCGATTGGGATGAGGAATTCCATGAAGTCTCCGCAAGTTCTGGCTGACTAGCTTTAGATTGGGCATTGGGCAATCCATTGATAAAGTTGTGACGCTCTAGTTTACGGATTGTAAATGTCGATTGGCTAATGACTGGCCCCATGCAGAATCGTATGAATTGACAATTTATATCCAAATCGGTATAGAATGAACGAAAGTCCTGTCATATTCTTGGGCAGCTCACGTGATGACATTCGACTGTTCCCTGAATCGGCTAGGCAAGAAACTGGACATCAACTCCGCCGAATGCAGCGGGGCCAATTGCCTGTAGATTGAAAACCAATGCGAACGGTTGGTCCGGGTGTTATTGAGATTCGAGTGCGCGATGATTTCGGCGCTTGGCGCATCGTGTGTTTCGCCAAATTGGCTGACGCGATTTACGTGCTTCATGCGTTTCAGAAGAAAACACAAGCGACTGCGAAGCGCGACTTGGACCTTGCCGCGACGCGGCTGAAAGAATTGGTAAGGAGGCAAAAAGCATGACTTCCCAGACATTTGAATCGGTGTGGGACGCGTTGGAGGATTCGCCTGCAGCCGCTGCGAGTATGAAAACACGTTCCGACTTGATGATTGATATTGAGCAAATTGTAATTGATTGGAACCTTACTCAAGCCGCCGCAGCCAAAAGATTGGGGATTTCCCAACCGCGTCTCAATGACCTTTTGCGTGGGCGCATCAACAAGTTCAGCCTTGATGCTTTGGTCAACATGTCTGCGGCTTGCGGGTTGAAAGTTGAAATGCATATCACGCCTTCGGCGGCGTGAAACGCAGGGTCTCCCTTGCCCCTTGCCGGTCGCGCAACTAGGGTCGCGGCTCCGATTCTCCAGCTAAAGGCCGCGCGATGAATGATGATGTGATCGAAACCTCAACGCGGGTTGCAGCAGGCGAATTGCGGGCGTTTATCGAGCGGATCGAGCGGTTGGATGCCGAAAAGAAAGACCTGGCCGATCAGCAAAAAGAGGTGTTCGCCGAGGCCAAGGGGCGCGGGTATGACACCAAGATCATCCGCAAGGTGATTGGATTGCGCAAGAAAGACCCGGCGGAAATTTCCGAAGAAGAGGCGATTCTGGACCTGTATAAACAAGCCTTGGGCATGTGACTGCCTAGACTTGCCCGCCGCGCTTTCGTAAAGCGGGGTTATGGTTGACAGAATCCGTCAGTTATCGGGGTGGAGCGCGGCCGCAGCGGCGATTGCGGCGCTGGTCATGTTGCCGGCCGTGACGATTTTCTGGCTGGCTTTGACGCCAAGCGAAAACATTTGGCGGCATCTGATAGAAACCGTCTTGCCGCGCTATCTGGGCAATTCCTTGATCTTGATGGCCTCCGTTGGGGCAATCGCTGTCTGCCTGGGCACGGTCACGGCCTGGTTGGTGGCAACCTATGAATTCGCCGGGCGGCGCTGGCTGGAATGGGCACTGTTGCTGCCTTTGGCCGTGCCCGCCTATATCGCCGCCTACGCCCTGTCCGATTTCATGGATTATGCCGGTCCGCTGCAAAGCGGCTTGCGTCAGGTTTTTGGCTGGAGCAGCAGCAAGGATTATTCCTTCCCGCATTTCCGTTCGCTTGGCGGGGCGGTTCTGGTGCTGTCGATGGCGTTTTACCCCTATGTCTACATCCTTGCCCGCGCCGCTTTTCGCGATCAGTCAGCGAATACGCTGGACGTGGCGCGCTCACTGGGGTCTGGGCCTTGGTCATTGTTCTGGCGCGTGGCCCTGCCAATCGCTCGGCCAGCCATCGCGGCAGGTGCGGCGATTGTGATGATGGAAGTTCTGGGCGATTTTGGAGCGGTCGATTATTTTGCCGTGCAGACGCTGACCACCGGCGTGTTTTCGGTTTGGATGCAGACCAGCAATCCCGGCGGTGCCGCGCAGATTGCCGGGTTGATTTTGCTGATGGTCCTGATTTTGGTCATTCTGGAGAAATCGGCGCGCAAACGGCAGAGATTTCATGCGCTTGGCAAACAGCAAAGAGCCCTAAACCGGATGAAGCTAACCGGGTTTCAAGCGATGTTGGCGCAGATGGCATGTGTGGTGCCGGTGCTTATCGGATTCGCCTTGCCGATCGCAGTTTTGCTTGGCCATGGTTTGGCGCAGAACTGGTTCGTTCCGGGCTTGTGGCTGGCAATATTGCACACGCTGGAAATGGCGGGTTTGGCGGCAGTTCTGACGGTAGGTGCCGGTTTGGTCTTCGTCTACGCGTTGCGGCAAATGCGGTCGGGTTGGCAAATGTTGTTGCCGGTGACAGCGATGGGATATGCGGCACCGGGGGCGGTCTTGGCGTTGGGAATTCTGCTGCCTTTAGCGGCGTTTGATACGGCTTTGGCCGATTTAATGTCGGCGGGGTTTGGAGCGAATATAGGGCTGGTTCTAACGGGCACGACCGCAGCCTTGGTGTTCGCATATTGCGTACGATTCTTTGCCGTGGCGCAAAACAGTGTTGAAGCGGCGTTGGGGCGCGTCTCGCCGGGGATGGACATGGCCGCGCGGGCTTTGGGCCAAGGACCAGCGGGCACGTTGTGGCGGGTGCATCTGCCGATGATCCGCAGTTCGATCCTGGTTGCGGGATTGTTGATATTCGTCGATGCCGCCAAGGAATTGCCCGCGACATTGATGCTGCGTCCATTCAACTTTGAAACGCTGGCGACATTGACCTATAATCAGGCCTCGGTAGAAAACATTGTCGGGGCGTCGCCTTCGGCTTTGATCGTGACTATGATCGGAATACTGCCAGTGTTGATTCTGGCACGCGCGACACAGGCTGGCTGGTGAACGGGGACGAAAATGGATGATCTGCTTGCAGGCTATCGGCGGTTTCGATCCGACATCTGGCCCGATGCGCGGGCCCGCTATCAAGCGATGGCGGAAAAGGGGCAGACGCCGCGAACATTGATCGTCGCCTGCTCCGACAGCCGGGTCGATCCGGCAGCGGTGTTTGGCGCCGGGCCCGGCGAGTTGTTCGTTATCCGCAACGTTGCCGGGTTGATCCCGCGCTACGTGCCGGACGGGGGCAATCACGGCACTTCGGCGGCGCTGGAATATGGCGTCAGGGTGTTGAAAGTGGCGCGGATCGTGGTTCTGGGCCACGCGCAATGCGGCGGCGTTCGCGCCATGGTGGATGGGGCACCCGACGAGGCGCAGGATTTTGTGCAAAGCTGGATGCAGATTGCCAAGGACGCCGTGTTGCGGCCGCATCCGGAATGGGACAGCAGCGTCGATATTCACGATCACTACGAGGAAGAAGTTGTGCGCGTTTCACTTGCCCATCTGCGAACCTTTCCGTGGATTGCCGAAGCGGAAGCCGCGGGAAATTTGTCTTTGGAAGGCTGCCGGTTTGATATTCACACGGGCGTGCTGTCGCGATTGGTGGGCGAAGAGTTCGTGGCTGTGGTCTGACTGCGGCGCGCTGACCCTTGCCAAACGCAGCCCGCTGGCTTTATGAGACCGGCGTGCCCTTGTAGCTCAGCTGGTAGAGCAATTGATTTGTAATCAATGGGTCGGGAGTTCGAGTCTCTCCGGGGGCACCATTTCCTTGCATTTCACCGCCGACCAAACAGGTCGGATTGCACCGCCTCTTTGCGTTCGCGCATGGTCAGGGCGGTGCGAACTGGGTCGCGGCCCTGCACTGCGGTCAGGGCGGCGGCCTGTCCAATAATTGCCCGATGGGAAACCTGCGTTGCGTCGTTTGGGACTCTATATTAGCAAGCATGAAAACGAGTTTTACCAAGTGGCTGGTATTCATCTAGCGCCCGACAGTCAGGACAGTGGAAAATGCTCAAAGGGATTGATCAACGGCTGACGGCAGATATTTTGCATGCTTTGATGCGGATGGGTCATGGCGATGAGCTTTTGATCTGCGATGTCAACCATCCCGCTGCGACGATTGCCGCCAGCACGACTTTGGGATCTGTGCTGGATCTGGGTGGCTGCGACATCGCGCAAGCGACGCGCGCTGTTTTAGCCCTGATGCCCTTGGATACGTTTGTTCCGGCACCGGTGACGCGGATGGAAGTTGTGGGTGACCCGGCGGCGCAAGTGCCGATATTTGAGCGGATGCAAGCTGTTCTAGATGCCGCCGAAGGGCGCAAGGTGACGATGCAGGCACTGGAGCGATTTGCCTTTTATCAGGCCGCTGCGCGGGCCTATTGCGTTATTCGCACATCCGATAGCGGTCCGTACGGATGTTTCCTTCTGAAAAAGGGTGTGGTGAACCTGCCGCCGCTGCATGGCTGAGACTCGACGGAGTTTCTTCGCGCGGGCGAAAGGTAAACCTGGACTTCCAGTCTAAGCTTCCGCGCGCGCCAGGGTCGGACCAGATTTGGCCGCTGTGAGCCCCCATTCGATGCACTGGGATCATTTTTTATCTTGAAACTTCACAAATTTTCTGGAACTTATAAAGTTCTGGAGAATCGCATGCTTGGAAACCGCTTCGCAACCCGGATAAACTCGTTCGCCTCGGGCTCGGCCGACTATTGGCCGCAACTTTCGGGGAAGCCGACGTTGGAGCAGATGGTACGTCGCGCCAGGACGGTCCCGGGGCTGACCGAGCTGGATTTGAATTTTCCCGACCATGTCGATGCTGAACCCGGAAAAGTGGGTCGACAGGTCGTTGATTGCGGGCTGTCGATCAGCGGCCTTGCCATGCGGTATTACACCAACCCGGCATTCAAGCGCGGCGCTTTTACCAACCCGGATGCTGCTGTCCGGCGCGAGGCGATTGACTTGACCAAGCGCGGGATCGACGCGGCCCGGGCGATGGGTGCTCCGATGATGACGTTGTGGCTGGGCCAGGACGGGTTCGACTATGCGTTTCAGTGCGATTATTCCGCGCTTTGGGCGGCAGAGATTGCCGGGATAGCCGAGGTTGCGGCACACGACCCGGATTGCCTGATCAGCATAGAATACAAGCCAAATGAGCCGCGTTCCTATGCCATTCTCAAGGATGCGGCAACGACTTTGCTGGCGATTGACGAAATTGGCGCATCCAATCTGGGCGTCACTATCGATTTTGCCCATGCTCTGTATGCCGATGAGCAACCTGCGCTTGCTGCAGCACTGATCATGCGGCGCAGCAAGCTTTTGGGTCTGCATCTGAACGACGGTTACGCCAAGCGCGACGATGGCCTGATGGTTGGCGCGGTGCACGCGCAGGCGACGCTGGAATTATTGCGCGAAGTGAAGCGCGGTGGTTTTGACGGGGCGATTTACTTCGACACCTTCCCCGATGCCTCTGGCGTTGATCCGGTGGCGGAATGTGCCGCGAATATCAGAACCGTCAAGCGAATGCTGGCCTCGGTTGACTATCTTGATGGCGACAACCGGCTTGCCAAGGCGCAGGCGCTGCAAGACCCGGTTCTTGCCCAGGAAATTGCGCAGCAAGCGCTGGCCGTTGGCGCAGGGACATTTTGACTTTACAAGAGACTAAACAACTGTGTTGTAATGGGAGGAAAACATGCAACATTTTCTGAGAGGCGGCCTGGTGGCTGCCGCACTAACGCTGTCAATAAACGCGGCCCAGGCGCAAGACCTTGCACCTCTGAACTCTGACAGCGAAGCGGACCGCATGGATTGGTCCGAGCTGGAGGCCAAATTCGGCGCGCTGCCCGAAACGCCCGCCGGCACCAAAATTGGCGGCGTGTCCAAAACACTGACCAACGAATACTGGCGCTCGCTGGGTGAGGGCTATGCCAACGTGGCCACGGCGCGCGGCATAGAATTCGTCTATCAGGCCGCACAAAGCGAAGGCGACCAGCTGGGTCAGCTTGCCATTGCGGAAAACCTGATCAGCCAAGGCTTCAACGCTTTGCTGTTTTCGCCGCAAACCGATGCGAACCTGATCCCTGCTGTTGAGGCGGCAACTGCGGCTGGCGTGCCCGTTTTGAACGTCAACGACGCGGTTATTCCCTCGGCAACCAACTATGTTGGCAACGTGCAGAAGGGCAACGGCGTGAACGTGGCGAATTGGTTCATTGCCAACCGTCCGATGGTGGCAAAGTTGCGGTGATCGAAGGGCAGCCGGGCGTTTATGCTGCCGGTCAGCGCACTGCTGGTTTCACTGAAACCATCACCGCTGCGGGAAATTTTGAGGTAGTGGCCTCGGTCCCCGCCAACTGGAGCCGGGAAGAGGCATTCAACGCCGCAGCGACCATCCTGCAACAATATCCGGACCTGATTGGTTTTTATGCCAACAATGATGGCATGGCGCTGGGTGTGGTAGAGGCGGTCAAAGCAGCTGGCAAAGCCGAACAAGTGGCTGTTTTCGGCACCGATGGCATTTCGGACGCCTATGCGGCGGTGCGTGCGGGTGATCTGACCGGTACCGTTGACAGCTTTCCGGTGCTGACGGGCGAAATCGCGATGGAAGTCGTGTTGCGCCTGATGGCGGGACAAGACCTTCCCCGCGTGGTCGCTACTCCCCAAGCGCTGATCACTTTGGACAATGTTGAAACTTATGCCACCAGCGACATGGCGGCACTGCGCGCGGCTCTGTTGGCTCAATAATCAGCCATCATCCAGCAACGACGGCCCGCCCCCTCCTTCTCTCCCTGGGCGGGCCGTTTCAATGATTTCAGCCTGTTGGAACAGCTTCGATGACACCACGGCTAACCCTTAGCGGCATCAACAAATCATTTGTGGCAAACAGGGTGCTGCAAGATGTCAGCCTGTCGGTGGCTCCTGGCGAGGTTCACGGACTGTTGGGTGAGAACGGTGCCGGGAAATCGACGCTTCTTAACATTCTGTCCGGAGTGTTTCGCGCCGATACTGGCCACATTTTGATTGACGGGCAAGAGGCGCATATTTTCGGCCCGCGCGATGCGTCTCACGCCGGGATCGCCATGATCCATCAAGAATTGCA
>JANMOK010000154.1:0-20086 GCA_031369165.1 Paracoccaceae bacterium | reverse complement strand
CAAGGCCATCAACCCGCTGGTGACCTGTTCGCCCGAGGCGACGACAGCGTCGTATTCGCGGGCGTCATACATACCAAAGGAATTTTTACCCTCCGGCGCGGACGCCTCCCGCACCCAGCCGACCAGTTGGTTGGTCGCACCCGACATGGCCGATACAATAACGGCGACTTCATAGCCGCGATCGACCTCGCGCTTGACCTTCAGCGCTGCATTGCGAATGCAGTCGAGGTCGGCCACCGAGGTGCCACCAAATTTCATCACCAAGCGCGGCATTGCAGACATTTCCCAAGGTCAGCCGGAATTTTCGGCTGCATACAGGGGAAGGGTCAGGGGTGCAAGTTATGCCATGCCTGCGATCAGCGTGGCGGCGACGTCACCAACTTGCGGCTGGCCGTGCGAGACGGTCAGCACCCGCGCATCGGGGATTTTCGCCAAGTCGAGGCCAAACTTCTTCAGGTCCAAAGGCTTTTGCACAATGAACCAGCGATAGATGCGGGCAAGGCCAAGTTTCTCGCCAGTCCCGCCGAACAGCGGTCGCAAGATTTTGCTCATGAACTTGGTTTCGTCATAGGAATTGCCGCTGGCGAAAGCGTCGTTGACAATCAACGCCTTGCCGCCGCCGGTAAGCGGCACTTCGTAGACATATTCAAATACTTTCACGCCGGGGACCGGGTGCAGTTTGAAGCCAAGTGCGGGAAGCGCGTCTTCGACCGCACCGTCAAGCTTCACCTTGGCATCGATGTCTTTCATCGACTGGCGCGGTGCGAAGATTTGCAAATCCGGGAATTTTTCACGGTAGAAAGCCGCGTCCATCTGATGGGCTTTGCTGGGCACGATGGCGTGGGTGATCTTGCCAAGTTTGGCGATTTCGGCAAAACCTGCGGCGTCGAGTGCGACCATGGAATGCAACAATAGATCACCGCTGGGCAGGCGATAGATCACCATGTTGCGCAGCAAGGGGAAGGGCAGGCCGCCGGTTACGCGCCAAAGCCCCTCGGTGATTTGTTCGAGATTGCGGTGGGGAAACAGCTTGTGTCCGGCCATTTTGACCTCCTTGCCACTATTTTGCGCCCGGTTTGGCAATCAAATGACTTTGGTCAGGCACTATGTCAATTCGTCTTTCGCGTTGATCCGCCCCAAGGCAGCGGTGCAATAGGAATGCCGTCTTCGATCAAATCGCGCGCGTCCTGCCAATTCGCTTCACCCATGATCGGCCGCAAAGGCGCATCGCCATCGTGAATTTTGCGCGCTTCGGCGGCGAAATTGGAACCGACATTTTCGGTTTGCGCCTCGATCCGTTTGCGCAGTTCTGCCAGCGCTTGTTCGGCAGTCGACGCTGGGCCGCTGAGCGGATGGTCGTCACGACCGGAAGAAACCCGCGGAGTCATGACGGCTTTGTCGACGTCGGTGATGCCGCAAACGGCGCAGGTCAAGCGTCCCGCAGCTTTGAGCGAGTCAAACGCGGCCCCCGACCCGAACCACGAGTCGAAATCATGTCCTTTGGCGCATTTCAGCGTAAAACAGATCACGGTGCGTCATTCTCCTTGCACGAACCTTGCTTAAATATATGCAGATGCGGTTAAGACAACTGGCATTTTTGCCGCGTTGGTGGAGAATTTTTGGATGCGTGGCAGAATTTGGGGATATCTGGTCCTTGCTGTCGTGTCTGCCGGAACTGCGGCCATCTTGGCTGCGACGGGAAACGCCGCGTTTGAAATCTTCATAACCGTTGCACTGATCATTGCCTTGTATGCAATTTTAGTGGAAGCCAACATCGGGTCGCTGCGCATAGCGGATGGTGCGTCGACAAATCAAACGTCACAATTGCGTGCAGGCTTTGGGCGGGCTTTGTTGCAGCAAATGCCGGCTCCGCTGTTGGTCGTCGACCGAAAAGGCAAAATTTCTTACGCCAATCCGGCGGCTTTTGCCATGATTGCGCGGCTGCAAGTTGGCGATCATTTCGCCAGCCTCTTCCGTGCGCCGGCGTTTGTTTCTGCGGTAAGCGACACCATTCGCAGCGGCGAGACCCACCGTGTCGAGTTTGCCACGGGGCATGCCCAGGATCGCCACTTTGTCGCGCAGGTTGGTCCGGTTCCGGTGGGAAGCGACTTGGGCGAGGATGTTCAGGCGATCATACAAATCGAAGATCGAACCGACGCGCACCGCCTGGAAGGTATTCGCACCGATTTCATCGCCAACGCCAGCCACGAATTGCGCACGCCCCTGGCGTCAATCGTTGGCTATATCGAGACCTTGCAGGGCCACGCCAAAGACGACCCCGAGGCGCAAGAAAAATTTCTGGGCATCATGCAGGGTCAAGCGGCGCGAATGCAGCGCTTGGTCGAAGATCTGATGTCGCTAAGTCGAATCGAAATGGACGAACATCAATGGCCCGAAGATTTGTGCCAGCCAGGCCGGTTGGCGGCGGATAGTGTCGCCGCTCTGGCACCGCTGGCGCAGAAATTTCAGTCAAACCTTGGTGTTGGTGCGATTGATACAACGACAAAAGTAAACGGCGACCGTGACCAGCTGAACCAAGTGCTGACCAATTTGATCGAAAATGCGATGAAATATGCCGGCTCTGGCGAAAACGTGCGGGTGTTTTCTGCCGCGCCCGACACGCGCTATCCAAGGATGATGGGAATAACCATCGAGGACACCGGCCCGGGCATAGCAAAAGAACATCTGCACCGCCTGACCGAAAGATTCTATCGCGTGAATGTCAGCCAAAGCCGCGAAAAAGGCGGGACGGGTTTGGGATTGGCGATCGTCAAACACATCCTCAACCGGCATGGGGGCGAATTGGCAATTACCTCGGTATTGGGTGAGGGCAGCAAATTCACAATTTGGCTGCCTATCGCCGAGGCGCGCAGAGAATAGGTAATAATTGCAATGGATTGAACTGTCACAATTCTGTTGCGCCAGTGTAATAAAACTGATGCGCAAGGTCACTAGGAATCGCCCGGTCCGAAGAATCGCTTCGGCACAGGATGGTTCCTTTGAACGGAGACAGAACCGTGAAATCACAAAAATTCATCGCTTTGGCAGCAACAGCGCTCATTGCTGCTGGGGCAGCGCAAGCCCGCGATCAAATCCGCATTGTCGGATCTTCGACCGTATTCCCCTTTACCACCGCCGTGGCCGAACAATTCGGCCAGACCTCCGGAATGCCAACGCCAGTCGTTGAATCAACCGGCACTGGCGGCGGCATGAAGCTGTTCTGCGCTGGGATCGGCGAAGATCATCCGGACCTGACCAATGCGTCGCGCCGGATCAAATTGTCGGAATTTGAAGAATGCCAGGCCTCTGGCGTGACCGACATCATCGAGTCGCAGGTTGGCTTTGACGGCATTGCGATTGCAAATTCGGTCGATGGTCCGTCGTTCGACATCACGCTGGGCACCTTGTGCAAAGCTCTGGTTGTCGGTGCAGGCGAACCGGCGACTTGGGACGAAATTGACCCGTCACTTCCAGCGATTGCCATCGAAGTCCTTGGCCCGCCGCCATCGTCAGGCACGCGCGATTCATTCGAAGAACTGGCGCTGGCCGCCGGGTGCAAAGAAGCCGGCGTCGAGCTGGAAGAAATCGCCGTTCGTCAAGACGGAGTTTACATCGAATCCGGCGAAAACGACAACTTGATCGTATCCAAACTGCAAGGCAATCCCAACGCATTGGGCGTATTCGGCTATTCATTCCTGGAACAGAATTCCGATACCTTGCAGAGCGCATTCGTAGATGGTGTTGCAGCCACTTATGACACGATCGCCAGCGGCGACTATCCGATTTCGCGCACTTTGTTCATCTATGCCAAGAAGGCCCATATTGGCGTCATTCCGGGCATCGTCGAATTCCTGACCGAATTCAACTCTGACGCTGCTACCGGGGCCGATGGTTACTTGACCGAAAAAGGTCTGATAGCCTTGCCCGCCGAAGCGCATGCGCAAAATGCCTCGATGGTAAGCGCCGGTGAATTGGTCACAGCGGACATGCTGAAATAAGTGTGAACAAGCTTGGGGGCACCCCGCGGTGCCCCCACTCTTCAAAAAAAGAAAGTCCGCAATGATTTCCTTGACCGCCCTTGTGATTGCCGGACTTTCCGTCCTGTTTTTCATTTTGGCGCAGTCACGCGCTTTGACTCTGGCGAGTGGCGATCTGGCGCGGCTGCATTCGCGGCCAACCTATCACGGTGCCTATGCATTGCTGTGGGTGGCGCTCATTGGGCTGGCAGCTTTGGTCGTTGTCAGCGCCGGTTGGTCTTTAATCATTGATCGCGTGTTGATGGGTCAAATTGCGGCCGGATTGGCCGACAAAGCCAGCATTGAAGGCAATTTGATTCTGAATGATGCCAAATCCATTGCGGCGGGCAACGCGCCCTCGGCTTTGGACCCTTTGCGTCAGCAAATTGCCGAACGGTTTACTGCCATGAACACTCTGCGCGTTTGGGGCAGTGTTGCCTTGGGTATTGGTTCGGCCCTGGCGGCCGGTTATTTTACCTTGCGCAGGATCGGCGTTGATTTTCGCGCCCGCAACCGCACCGAACGGATCGTCGAATTCATTCTGTGGGGTTGTGCGGCCATTGCCGTTCTAACCACCATCGGCATCCTGTTGAGCCTGATATTTGAGACATTGGTGTTCATGTCCAATATCGGGTGGCGCATTGACAAGTTCCTGTTTGGAACCACCTGGAGCCCGCTTTCAGGCGTGCAGGACGGGGTGATCGACGTTGAAAAGATTGGCGCCTTGCCGCTGTTCACCGGCACTTTGCTGATAACCGCCATCGCCATGCTGGTAGCGGTGCCGATTGGCTTGTTTGCCGCGGTGTATTTGTCGGAATTCGCCGATGCACGTTTCCGCGCGGTTGCCAAGCCGGTGCTGGAAATTTTGGCGGGCATTCCAACTGTGGTTTACGGCTTTTTCGCTGCCATCACCGTCGCGCCGTTCATTCGCACCGCGGGCGAATCTTTGGGGCTTTCGGTCGCTTCTGAAAGCGCACTGGCGGCGGGTCTGGTTATGGGGATCATGATAATCCCGTTCATTTCGTCGCTTTCGGACGACGTGATCAACGCGGTGCCGCAATCCTTGCGCGATGGGTCATATGGGTTGGGAGCAACCAAAGCCGAGACGGTTCGCCAAGTCATTTTG
Source organism: Paracoccaceae bacterium (assembly GCA_031369165.1). Classification (GTDB taxonomy): domain Bacteria; phylum Pseudomonadota; class Alphaproteobacteria; order Rhodobacterales; family Rhodobacteraceae; genus JANMOK01. The sequence continues at coordinate 14,944 of JANMOK010000154.1, read as the reverse complement.
CCCGCCGCCTTGCCGGGGATCGTGTCGGCGATATTGCTTGGCGTCTCGCGAGCCGTCGGCGAAACGATGATCGTTGTCATGGCGGCGGGGCAAGGGGCCAACCTGACGCTCAATCCTTTTGAAGCGGTAACAACGGTGACGGTGCAGATTGTGATGCTGATTACCGGCGATACCGAAGCCTCGGTTGCCGCTGGGCCCGCCTTTACTTTGGGGTTCACCCTGTTCTGCATCACCCTTGTGCTCAACATCGTCGCCCTGCGCGTCGTGCGCAAATACCGTGAAACCTATGACTGAGGATGGTGGGATGATCGTCCGTTCGATCCACGGATCACCGGCCTCAAACGCGCGGCTGCGCCGTCGGCATTTGGCCGAGACGCGCTTGAAAATCTACGGCATTGTCGCACTGGGTCTGGCCGGATTGGCATTGGTGGCCTTGCTCTATTCCGTTTTTGGCAAAGCCACTTTGGCTTTGAGCGAGAACTACATCACCTTGCCGGTTGTCGTGGCGGAACCTGACTCGGCGAATATTGGCGAGGCCGACTTTGACGTTTTGACCAAAGCGGCCATTCTTCAGCAATTTCCAAATGCGACATCGCGGAACGACAAGAAGCAACTCGGTGAATTGTTAAGCGACGGAGCAGTTTTTGAGCTGCGCGACCGTTTGCAGGCGCGTCGGGGGTTTTCTGGTGCTCTGGACAATGAATTTCTGGTGTCCGACACGGTCGATTTGTATCTGAAAGGTCAGTTTGGTGCGCTGGATACTCGCGGGCACAGAGGCGATTTGACTGTAGCGCTGGATGGTGAGGCGGTGCAGGTTACCAGCACCGAAGATGATTTCGCCGAAGCCTTGTTGCGCGTGCGTGCCGGATTGTCGCGGCAGATTGATGTCCTGCGCGCCAAGGCGGAATTGCAGGACAAAGGGGTGATTGAATTCACCCGGCGAGCGGCCGAAGCCAGCGGCGATGCCCAGACAAAAGCCGGCGCCGAAGCGGCGCAACGCGCTGTGAAACGAGACAATCTGCGGGCGCAGGCCAGTGCATTGGAAGCGCGCGCCGCCACCACCGATGGCAGCGAGACATTAACCGACGAAGTGCCATCGCAATTGATCAAGCTGGGTGACAACTGGATCAAACTCACCGAAATCTCGGCAAATTCAGGCACCGGATTACTTGTCGGAACCGGCGTGGATTCGGCAGAATTTGCGCGCGATGACTGGACTTATCTTGTCAACGCCGTGCCGGAAAAATCGCGCAAAATATCCGACAAACAAATCATTTGGGTCGAAACCCTGCGCGAAAGCGGCGCGGTCAATTCGCGGTTCAACTGGCGTTTCTTCAGCGCTGGCGATTCGCGTGAGCCAGAATTGGCCGGCATTTGGGGGGCGGCTGTTGGCTCGTTCTGGACGATGCTGGTGACGCTGATCCTGGCCTTCCCGACCGGCGTTCTGGCAGCGATCTATCTCGAAGAATTTGCGCCCAAGAATCGCACGACCGATTTCATCGAGGTCAATATCAATAACCTTGCTGCCGTCCCTTCGATTGTATTCGGCCTGTTGGGCCTTGCCTTTTGCCTTGGCTTTTTGGGCATCCCGCGCTCAGCCCCGCTGGCGGGCGGCATCGTCCTGGCGCTGATGACGTTGCCGACAATCATTATCACGGCGCGAACGTCGGTTCGCGCAGTGCCGCCTTCAATCCGTGACGCGGCTTTGGGGGTTGGGGCGTCGAAACTGCAAACCTCGTTCCACCATGTGCTGCCCTTGGCCATGCCCGGTATTCTGACGGGCGTGATCATCGGTATGGCGCGGGCTTTGGGTGAAACCGCGCCCTTGATCATGATAGGGATGGTTGCTTTTATCGTCGATATTCCGACCGGCATTACTGACAGCGCCACGGTCTTGCCGGTGCAAATCTATCGCTGGAGCGATTTCCCCGAACGGGCGTTTGAAGCACGCACGGCAGCGGCGATTTGTGTACTGCTGGTGTTTCTGATCGCCATGAATGCCGTCGCAGTGTTCCTGCGCAACCGCTTTGAACGCCGCTGGTAGGGGCGCATGAAATTGGAAAATCAAACTATGAACGACCAAAATCTGACCGATAAAGCCGTGAATATGCGGGATTTGAAATTCACCGCAAAGAACGTGGACGTTTACTACGGCACAAATCACGCCATCAAGAACATCAGCGTTGAAATCCTTGACAAGACGGTCACGGCTTTCATTGGGCCGTCGGGCTGCGGAAAATCTACGTTTTTGCGCTGCCTGAACCGGATGAATGACACAATTGATGTGTGCAAGATTACCGGCGACATTCGTTTGGATGGCGAAGACATCTACGCAGGCGACGTTGACCCGGTGCAGTTGCGCGCCAAGGTGGGGATCGTGTTTCAAAAACCGAATCCGTTTCCAAAATCAATCTATGACAATGTCGCCTACGGCCCGCGAATTCACGGGCTGACCGCCAACAAGGCCGACCTCGACGACGTGGTGGAAAAATCGCTGCGCCGCGCCGCACTGTGGAATGAATCCAAAGACCGTCTTTTGGCCCCCGGCACCAGCCTTTCGGGCGGCCAGCAGCAGCGGCTGTGCATTGCCCGGGCCATCGCCACCTCGCCCGAAGTGTTGTTGATGGACGAGCCGTGTTCGGCACTGGACCCGATTGCGACAGCGCAGATTGAAGATTTGATTGCCGAACTGCGAACCAATTATTCGGTCATTATCGTCACCCATTCGATGCAGCAAGCCGCACGCGTCAGTCAGAAAACGGCGTTCTTTCACCTAGGCAATCTTGTCGAGCAAGGCGACACGACCAAGATATTCACCAATCCGCACGATCAGCGCACGCAAGATTATATCACCGGCCGGTTCGGGTAAGGAATGAAAATGGGACAGCATATCGTTACGGCCTTTGACGACGATCTGGTTTCGGTTCAGGCAAAAATTTCGGAAATGGGCGGTCTGTGCGAGGATCTGCTGACCAACGCCTTGCTCGCGGTGCAAAGCCGCGACGCGCAACTGGCCGCAGAGGTGATTGCGCGCGACAAGAAACTCGACGCTCTCGAGATGGAACTGGAAGAAATCGCCACCCGCACAATCGCTTTGCGCCAGCCGATGGCGCAGGATCTGCGCATTCTGATTTCGGCGCTGAAAATCGCGTCAACGCTGGAACGCATCGGCGATTTGGCCAAGAATATTTCAAAGCGGGCCATTTATCTGTCGTCGGCCCGGCCAGTGAAACTTTCGACAACACTGGTGCGCATGGGCCAGCAAACCTTGGGCCAATTGACCGAAGTGCTGGACGCCTACGCATCGCGTGACACCGAAAAAGCCGTCGCGGTCTGGCGGCGGGATGTTGAGATCGATGACGTTTACAACGCCATTTTCCGCGAGATTTTGACCTACATGATGGAAGACCCGCGGATGATCGGCCTTGGCTCGCAACTGCTGTTCATCGCCAAGAACCTTGAACGCATTGGCGACCACGTCACCCATGTTTCCGAGATGATCTACTACATCGTCGAAGGCGAACCTTTGGGCGACGAAAGGCCAAAGGGCGAGCCGATTGCCCTGGAATTTGAGGGCTGAACATGGGTGCGAAAATTCTTGTCGTTGAGGATGAAGCCGCGCTGAGCGAGCTGCTGACCTACAATCTGACCAAGGAAGGGTTTGAGGTTTCCCTCAGTGCCGACGGCGAAGACGCCGTGATAGCAGTGGACGAGCAAAGGCCCGACCTGATCTTGCTGGACTGGATGCTTCCCACCCAAAGCGGCATCGAAGTTTGCCGCCAGATCAAGGCGCGCCCGGAAACCCGCGACATCCCGGTCATCATGCTGACGGCGCGTGGCGAAGAGGAAGACCGCATTCGCGGCTTGAACACCGGTGCCGATGATTTTATCACCAAACCGTTTTCGATGACCGAACTGGTCGCCCGCATCCGCGCCGTTCTGCGCCGCACCAGCCCGATGATTGCCGGCGATGTCGCCACCTTTGCCGACATCACGCTGGACCGTGAAACCTGCCGGGTAAAGCGCGGCAAGCGCGACGTTCACCTTGGACCAACCGAATTTCGCCTGCTGGACGCGCTGTTGCAAAGGCCGGGCCGGGTCTACAGCCGCGAGCAACTGCTCGACCGTGTCTGGGGCAACGACGTCTATGTCGAGATCAGAACCGTCGACGTCCACGTCGGCCGCCTCCGCCGCGCCCTCAACCGCCGCGGCGATATCGACCCGATCCGAACGGTGCGGGCGGCAGGATATGGGTTGGATGAGAGGTATGTGGGGTGAGGGGCCTCCCTTTTTTTGCACCCTTCCACACCTTTTCAGGCGGCGGCCGACCGGGTGGTCGCATCTGCGACCGCCGAGGGGCGGTCGGTCGCAGCCCTGCGCTGCGCACAGGGTGGTGGGTGGAGTAAGGGTTCAGACTAACGTCAAGTTCCCAGAACAATTATATAAATTTGAACAATCAGTACGTTTGACGCGAACCATTTAACTGAAAGATGCCCGATAGTTCGTCGCGTGTAAATGCACCCAGTTTTCTAAAGGCGGCGCTATTTCGAAGGCGCGCGGTGTTCGCAAGGCGTCATAGACCCTGACCAAACGAAAGGAGTCTGGCCGCTCCACCGAAAGCGACCTTTCGTTTTCACTGATAAAAAACTGGGTAAGTTGGTAGCCGCCAGTCGTTTTCACTTCGACAAACCGTTCTTTCCCATGCCGATCAAACGACAATATGTCATATCCCGCACCATCGCCCAATTCTTCCGCTACCCACAAAACTTCACTAGCAAGGTCCGCTCGATTTTCACTGCGAAGTCTCGTCTTTTCAGCCTCCAAGACTATTAGTTCTCCCTTTTTCCCAAGACTTCGATTTCTTTCGTCGCGGGCAGCTGGGTCGAATTTTCGGACCAGTCTCTCCAACTCTACAGGTTCCCTGGTTTTTTGCTGCGCTAAAACGGGCGGCTGCTCGATTAGAAGGGCATCAGGTTCAGCCATTTCATTTCTCGCAACTTGGGAAACGCCAAAAAGCGAATCATTTTGTGAAACCAAGAACCGCTCAACACCGTCGAGCAACGCTTTTTGGAAATTTATCATGGGTTTGTAGCCTATTATCCAAGGCTCACCAATTCGTCGAAGAACCGCACTTATATTTTGAAATTTGAATTCGATAGAACCATGCGAACGTCCCGTTGATTTCTGCAGTTCGAGATTGTGATGCGCCTTCACAAAGGGTGCGCCGATTAGTTCTTGGCGCAGCATTCCAAAATAGACAGCAGTAACCAAGTCAATCTCGGCTTCCGACCAATCCGTCCCTGTTACGTCGTTGGCCATTAAACCTGTCTATACGAAAATAGCTATGCAGGTTACTATCTTGAATTCCGCTGTTTCGCGCAACCAAAGACAATTTCTGAAAATGATTGTTCAAACCGTTAGCGGGATTGTCAAAGTCAGCTCCTAGTTCACAATTCGTTCCCGAAAAATTCCGCGTACCCCAGCCCGCGTTAACGCTTTTCGTATGCACGCCCGGTGCACGCGTTGTGCACGCTTGGTGCACACCGATTTTTGCCGAATTCCGGCAATGGTTAACGTGTTCCGCTGCGGCGATCTCGACGGCTCGACATCGGTTGGAACGCCACGGCGACATGGGCTTCGCAATAGGGTTTGCCAGCTTGACAGGGGTGGCCGCAGAACCAGAAATCTTCGGTTGCCGGGTCACCTATCGGCCATTTGCAGGTGCGCTCGGTGAGCTGCATCAGGTCAAGTTTCTTGGCCTTTTTCTCGATATTGGCCAAGTTTGCCAAGGCCTCGGCCGACACTTCGTTGGCCGAGGGCTGCGGCGGCATCGGCTGGCCCGCCGTGAAGATCGGTTTCATCGGGCGCGGTAAGGGATTGATGACGGGTTTGGCGACCAGCACCGGTTTTGGCGCCGGAATATCTTTTGCTGGCAGGGGCTTGATGTCCCTTGCGGCAGCCCGCAAGTCTTCTTTTACCGGCTTGACTGGCGCAGTTGAGGTGCGGTTTGACAGGCCCAGGCGATGCACCTTGCCAATCACCGCATTGCGGGTAACGCCACCCAATTCCTTGGCGATCTGGCTGGCGCTTTTGCCATCGCTCCACATGGTCTTCAGGGTCTCAACCCGCTCGTCCGTCCAGGACTGATCCGCTTCTTTCATCTTGTCCTGGCCCTTTTTGACTGCTGGAATGCCTGACCCTATTCTAACCGTCTGAACGGCAGAGACAAGCACCCGCGCTTATTTGAAGCCGGGTCCATGCACCCAAGTGGTCAAAGACCAGCGTTCGCCGATGGTTACCGGTGTAACGCGGTGCAGGGTAAAGGCCGGGAAAAGCGTCGCAGCGCCTTGGGCCTGATTGGCTGCAAGCGGTTGATTTCCCGACCAGGTTTGCAAAATTCCGCCGTGATAATCCGCCGTCTTGCTCAGTTGCACAACCAAAGTCAGCTTGCGTTTTGCCGCCAGGTCGCCGCTGCCGATATCGGCGTGCCAGTCGAAATGTCCGGCAATGTCGGCGTGATACCGCGCGACTTGGATGCGTTCGGAAAAGTCGGCAAGATCAAGGTTGAAGTGCTGGTTGGCGTCGCTGACCAATGCGACGATCCGCTGCATCACCCAAGCCGCGTCACCCTGATCGTCAAGCCAGGCCACATTGGCCGACCGTATTGTTTTATCAGATTGACCTTGCCCCAAACCGGCTGGCATCATGCCGGAATTTTGCGCCAAAGTCACGATCCGACGACATTCGCCCGGCGTGAACGCAACAGGAACAGTAATCGCGCCAAGCATGATTTCGCCCCCGCCGATGGCCAAGATTTGACAGGCTCATAGCTTTGCGCCATGTTTGAAGCAACGCCCTGTCGCGCGATGCCGTCAGGGCGTTTTCGTTCATATCCGGAGTTAACGTCCTTGATTTCGCCCGTTTTACCAACCTACGCCCGTGCGCCGCTGGAGTTTGAGCGCGGCGAAGGCGTTTGGCTGATAGAAAAAAATGGCGAACGTTATCTGGATATGGGTGCCGGTATTGCTGTTGCTGCGCTGGGACATGCCAACCCGATTCTAGTACAAGCGTTAACCGAACAGGCGCAGAAGCTGTGGCACACATCCAACCTGTACGAGATCACCAACCAAAAGAAACTGGCGCAGTTGCTGGTGGATAATTCCTTTGCCGACACAGTGTTTTTCACCAATTCGGGCACTGAGGCGATTGAATGCGCTGTCAAGATGGCGCGGAAGTATTTCTACGAAAAGGGCCAACCTGAGCGGGTTGAAATCATCACCTTTGACGGCGCGTTTCATGGCCGCTCATCGGCGGGGATTGCCGCTTCGGGTGGCGAGAAAATGGTCAAGGGATTTGGGCCGTTACTGCCCGGATTCGTAAAGATCGCCTTTGGTGACCATGATGCTTTGACGGCAGCGATAAACCGGAAAACCGCAGCGATTTTGATCGAGCCGATCCAAGGCGAGGGCGGCATCAGGCCGGTTCCAATCCAGTGTCTGAAAGGTTTGCGGGATTTGTGTGACCAGCATGGAATCTTGCTGGTCCTCGATGAAATCCAGTGTGGCCTCGGTCGCACCGGCAAACTGTTTCACCACGAATGGGCCGGGATCGAACCGGATATTGCGACAGTCGCCAAGGGGATTGGCGGTGGATTCCCGTTGGGCGCGTGTTTGGCGACGGAAAATGCCGCCTCTGGGATGGTGCTGGGGACACATGGGTCGACTTATGGCGGCAACCCGCTGGCCTGCGCTGTTGGCATAGCGATGCTGCAAACGCTGTTGGAACCGGCGTTCCTGGACAATGTGAACCGGGTCGCCGGGCATTTGCGCCAAGGGTTGGAAGGTCTGGTTGCCAGCAATCCAGACGTATTCGAACTTGTCAGAGGCGAAGGGTTGATCCTGGGGTTGAAATGCAAAGTCGCACCTGCCGAGGTGGTGAAAGCGGGCTATGGAGAACATGTAATCGTGATCCCGGCCGCCGACAATGTGGTGCGGTTATTGCCCGCCTTGAACATCACGACCGCTGAAATTGACCAAGGCTTGCGGCGGTTGGAAAAGGCGGCAAAACGCGTGGTGCAGCATGCCAAAGCCGCGCTATGAGTTTCGCAAGATCACCCGCGCGGACTATCCGATGCTGCGGCGCTGGCTGGCCGAGCCGCATATTGACGGCTGGTGGGGCACGTCCGACGCGGAGATTGCCTTGATCGAACAAGATATCGACACCGGGCCGACAGACATGCGCATTGTGTCGTTGGACGGGCATCCGTTCGCTTATGTGCAGGACGGGGAAATCCGACACTGGTTTGCGCCGCATTATGCAGATTATCCGGGCACTTCAAGTTCGGTTGACACGTTTATCGGTGAGCCGGATTACCTTGGGCGCGGTCACGCCGGATCGTATTTGCGGCAACGAGCCGAAGAGCTGCTGAGCAATGGTGCAGCGCATGTGTTAATCGATCCATCCCCCGAAAACAGACGCGCATTGCGCGCCTACCGAGCTGCCGGATTTCAAGATATTGCTATTCGACCCTGCGAAGACGGAACACCCGTAATTGTCATGGAATTTCGCCCTGACCCTTTGAAAGTGCTGCCATGAACCATTTCCTCGATATTCATAAAACCGACGCGGCGGATTTGCGGGCAATTTTGGACGATGCGCGGCGGATCAAGGATTTGCGCAAAGGACAGCCAAAAGGCGCCAAGGACGCCGACCAACCCTTGGCCGGGCAGATGGTGGCGTTGATTTTCGAGAAACCCTCGACACGCACTCGGGTGTCGTTTGACGTTGGCGTGCGGCAGATGGGTGGCGAGTGCATGGTTCTATCGGGTGCCGAAATGCAGCTTGGGCATGGTGAAACCATCGCCGATACGGCGCGCGTTCTGTCGCGCTATGTCGACATGATCATGATCAGGACATTTGAGGAAGAGGTGCTGCTGGAGCTGGCCGAGCACGCCAGCGTGCCGGTGATCAACGGCCTGACCAATTCCTCGCATCCCTGCCAGATCATGGCCGATGTGATGACGTTCGAGGAACATTCCGGCCCGATCAAGGGCAAGAAAGTTGTGTGGTCCGGCGATGGCAACAACGTCTGCACTTCGTTCATTCACGCTGCTGGGCAGTTCGGGTTTGATTTGACGTTTACCGGGCCGGAGACTTTGGATCCCAACACCAAAGCAATGGAATATGCCCGCGGCAAAGGGTCAAAGCTGCTGATCGAGCGTGACCCTGCATTGGCGGTGCAAGGGGCGGATCTGGTGGTCACGGACACTTGGATTTCCATGCATGACGCCCAATCGGCGCGGGAGCGGCGGCACAACCAATTACGACCCTATCAGGTCGATGCTGCCTTGATGGACAAGGCCAATCCCGGTGCCCTGTTCATGCACTGCCTGCCCGCACACCGCGATGAGGAAGTCACCAACGCCGTCATGGACGGTCCGCATTCGGTGGTATTCGACGAAGCCGAAAACCGACTGCACGCGCAAAAGGCGATCATGCGCTGGTGCTTGGGGGTTTAGGGTGTGACATGCGCAGGGCGGGACCGGCCCTACGCGGAGGCCAACGGGCACCGGGTGGTGCAGGCGGCGAGCGTGGACGAGGCGGGGACCAAGACGGTGACCTCGACGGTTTAAGCGGGCAACGGTGACAAGATTTCGGCGATAGTTTCGGCGACCAACGCGATCGGTCCCCACCCATTCACACTCTACCACAAAGCCAACACACAATTGCGCGGCGCAGCGTGGCAACCCAGAACACCGCCAGTACATCAAAATTTCCCCGTTCGCGGAAACGTTTCAGAATCGCGATTCACCTCCGTAAAAACCCGCTTTTTGGCCCTCAATTCAGTAAGTGCAGGGTGGGGTTCACCGCGCCCAACAACAGTTGCGGGTGATGAAACTTCAGATGGCGGGATGAATCCCGCCCGACGGACCTCTGCTCCGCCAGCGCTTAAAATCTTGCTAACGCTAAACGGTATATTTAACAATATCAACGACTTGCACAATATTTCACGCGCGAAAAAAGTCGGAAGCTGGCCTCTAGTGCAGCCTGCCCCCCAAAGGCACGTCGAGATCGGGTGCAACCAGCACGACATTGCCGTTCGCATCCGGCAGGCCCAAGACCAAAACCTCCGAGCGAAACGGCCCGATTTGCCGGGCCGGAAAATTCACCACCGCCAGGATTCGTTTGCCGATCAATGATTCAAGCGAATAATGCTCGGTAATCTGCGCCGAAGATTTGCGTTCGCCAATCCCGGCGCCAAAATCGATCCACAGCTTGAACGCCGGTTTGCGGGCCTCGGGAAAAGCCTCGACCCGCAGGATGCGGCCGACCCGAATATCGACCCTCAGAAAATCGTCGAACGAAATCTCACCCATCAGGCTTTGAATTTCGCCGCCAAAGCCTGCAATTCCGCCACCGAACCGGCAACACGCTCGGACACCAGCTTGTATGTTTCAGAATTGGCCTTCTGCGCCCCTTCAGCCATCGCCGCCATGTTGGCCATGGCTTTTTCAAACGCCGCCTTGAGCGCCTCGCCATGCGTTTTGGCCGCATCCGGTGCCATCGCATTGGCACTGGCAGATTTCATATAGGCCTGTGCGTCGGCAATCGCTTCCTCAAACACCGAAAGCTGTTTTTGGAACAATTCCTGATAGCTGGCCGCTGCCGACTTATTGGCCTCCATCATCGCCGCCATGTTTTTCTGTTGGGCGGCGAACAGTTTTTGCGGGTCGAGGTTGGAAAAATCCAGACCGGCAAAGTGTTTGGAAAAATCGTTGTTCTTGAAGAAATCGGTGATTTTGCTGACATCGAACGGAAATTGTGGGTTTTGTGCCATGGAAACTCTCCCTTAAGTCCTTGGGCAAACTAGCACTGCTAATCCTGTTTCGCCAGTTCCCGCGATCGATCCGCGGCCGCCGCAATTGCCTTGCGCAACAATTCTGGAAACCCGCTTTCCGCATTCATCAATACTGCCAAAGCCGCCGCGGTCGTGCCACCCGGGCTGGTTACGTTCACCCGCAATTGTGCGGGGTTTTCCGATGAACGCTCCGCCAAATCCCCAGCGCCCGCAACCGTCGCCTTGGCCAAATGCATCGCCAATTCGGCCGGCAAGCCCTGCGCCTCACCTGCCGCCGCCATCGCCTCGATCAAATGGAACACGTAGGCCGGTCCTGACCCTGACAATGCTGTCACTGCATCCATCTGACTTTCATCGTCAAGACGCGCTGTTTGGCCGACTGCCCCAAGCAATGCCTCGGCCAATTGCATCTGGCATTCACCCACGAATGCATTGCCAATCAGCGCTGTAATTCCCCGCCCAATTGCCGCAGGTGTGTTGGGCATGGCGCGGATGATCGGGGTTTGCTCGCCCAACACGCGCGCGAACGCAGCAATCGGCGTTCCGGCAGCGATGGAAATGAAAAGTGTCGAACCATTGCCAAGCCGTTGCAACGGAGGCAGCGCCTCACCCATCGATTGCGGTTTGACGGCGATAATTGCGACGTCGGATTTTTCGGGCAGTACCGCATTCAAATGCAAACCAGCGCGAGACATTTCTGCCAGTCGCGCGGAAGGATAAGGTTCGATCACATGAACGCTGCTTGGTGACAACCCGGCCTTCAGCCAGCCTTCCAGCATGGCCCCACCCATCTTGCCACACCCCAGCAAGACCAAGCTGGTCGCCTTTGCCAAATCCAACGACATCGCCGATTCCTTGAAACCCATCGCGGAATCAATGCCATGATTCAAGCGCGACCGTAAGCCTCGCTCATCGCCACGCGCAGGGCTTTTTCCGGCTTCTCGCCGCCCCAGCACACCAGCTGGAACGCCGGATAGAAACGCTCGCATGCCACGACCGCCGCGCACACCATATCGTCGATCTGCGCCGCACTTGCCTGTGCTTCACCGGCCAGGTTCAGTCCATAGCGAAACACCATCAGCTTTTGTTCGCGCCACAGGGTAAAAGAGCCGCTCCAAATTTTGTCGTTGGCGCGGTCCAGCGTTTCATAAAGCCCCGGCAGCATGGCTTCCGGAGGTTCCATATCGAAGCTGCAAATCAGCCGCAGCGTTTCGTCTTGGGCACACCATGACAGGGACAGCGAATAGGTGCGCCATGATCCTTCGATCGACATGGCGATCTGGTCATCTCCCACACGATCAAACTCCCAATCGTGGTGTTCGGCCAAGGTTTCAACGATGTCGATGGGGTGCAGGTCTTCAGAATTCAGCAAATGCTCGACTCTTTCCATGCCACTGCCTCTAATTATAACCGCCCGGCGAGAACACCCCGCTAGGGGCTGTGACGTTCACTAGAGATCGGGGAAATTTCCCTTCGACCTACGATATATGGTGAAGGGGGTTTGAGTCTGTGTAAAGTACAATTCGCACGGATTCCCGACTTACCCACAGAAAAGGCGGCCAGTTACCGGGCCGCCGTGGGTGACATGCACAGAGTTTAGCAGGATACGTCAGGCTTTATTCTTCTTTTCCAGCTTGGCAAGCCGAGCTTCCAGCGCCTCATTCTCTTCCCGCGCTTTCACTGCCATCGCCCGGACCGCCTCAAACTCGTCGCGGGTCACAAAGTTGCGGTCAGCCAGCCAACGGTCAATCCAGCCTTTCATCGCCGTCTCGGCCTCGCTTTTCGCTCCCTGCGCCACGCCAAGCGCGTTGGTGAAAAGCTGCGATACATCATCGAAAACCTTGTTGCGCGTCTGCATGGCAAGCTCCTGTGGGAATGTTGCAATTCATATGGGCGTCGGCATCGCCTTTGCCAAGCACTTGCTTGACTTGGCGTCGCGGCATTGGGATGCATGGCGCGAATTTGTGAAAGCCCGCCATGACCTTTGCCATCAACTTTCCCAACATCAGCCCCGAAATTTTTTCGTTTGAGGCGTTTGGCATAACCTTTGCGCTGCGCTGGTACGCACTATCCTATGTTGCGGGGATTTTGGTCGGCGTTTGGCTGATCGCAGTCATGGCGCGCCGTCCGGCGCTGTGGGCCAATCGCACCCCCGCCTTGCAACCTAAACACGCCGAAGCGTTGGTGACCTGGCTGGTGCTGGGTGTCATCCTTGGTGGCCGTTTGGGATTCGTGCTGTTTTATCAGCCGAGCTACTACTTGACGCACTTGGCTGAAATCCCGCGCGTTTGGCAGGGCGGGATGTCATTTCATGGCGGATTTTTGGGAGTGGTCGTTACCCTGGCTCTTTTCGCCCGCGTTCACCACGTGAATTTGACCTCGTTGGGGGACTGTGTGTCCGCGGTCGCGCCCATCGGTCTTTTTCTCGGTCGAATCGCCAATTTTATCAACGCCGAACTTTGGGGGAAACCGACCGACGTTCCTTGGGGCGTGATTTTCCCCGGAGACGCCGCGCAAGCCTGCGCCACGCTCGGCCAGGCCTGCGCGCGTCACCCCAGCCAACTTTACGAAGCGCTGCTGGAGGGCGCTTTGCTGTTCGCTGTATTGATGTGGCTGCTCTGGCGACGCGGTGCGTTAAAGGCTCCGGGCCGCTTGATGGGCGTATTATTCCTTGGCTATGGACTCGTCCGCATGTTTGTTGAGCTGTTCCGCCAAGCCGATGCCCAATACATCACCGCCGACAACCCGCTTGGCTATGTCGTGCAACTTGGCGACTTCGGCCTGAGTATGGGGCAGGTGCTGTCACTGCCTATGGTGGTGGTCGGACTGTTCTTCGTGTTGCGCTCCCGCAAGACCGAATGACCGAGCTCGAAGCCGTCATTCAACGTCGTATCGCTCAAACCGGGCCGATCAGCGTTGCCGAGTATATGGAGCTGTGCCTGTCGCACCCCCAATATGGCTATTACATCACCCGCGACCCATTGGGCGCAGCCGGAGACTTCACGACCGCGCCGGAAATCAGCCAGATGTTTGGCGAATTGATCGGGCTTTGGCTGGCGCAAGTCTGGATCGACCAGGGATCGCCCTCACATTTTGCGCTTGCCGAGCTCGGTCCCGGACGCGGCACGCTGATGGCCGATGCCTTGCGGGCCACGCGCAAAGTGCCGGGCTTTCAAGCGGCCCTACAGGTTTGGCTGGTGGAAACCAGCCCGAAATTGCGTGCAAAGCAGGCCGTTAATGTGCCCAATGCGAACTGGACAGCAAGTGTCGATGACCTGCCCGATTTGCCCCTATTCCTTGTCGCCAACGAATTTTTCGATGCCCTGCCAATCCGCCAGTTTGTGCGCGAAAACAATGGCTGGCGCGAAAGGATGATTGGTTTGTCCAAGCAGGCGCTGGCCTGGGGGCTGGGGCCAAAACTGCCAAATGCCGATCTCGACGTGCAATTCCCTGATTTGCCCCAAGGCTCCATCGTTGAAACCTGCGCGCTGGGTCGGCAGATCGTTGCCCAGATCGGCATGCACATCCAGCAGAACGGCGGTGCGGCGCTTGTCATTGACTACGGCGAATGGCTGGGAGGTGGCGATACATTGCAAGCGCTTGGTCAACATCAAATGGTCGATCCCTTGGCAACGCCGGGCGATGTGGACTTGACGGCCCACGTCAATTTTTCGTGCCTTGCCAACGCGGCGCAGCTTCATGCCTGGCAGTTGCAAACCCAAGGCCGGTTTCTTGAAAATCTAGGTATTTCCAGACGTGCAGAATTTTTGCGGCCGAAGGATGTTGATGGAATCAACGCCGCGCTGCACCGCTTGACGAACCCCTCCGAAATGGGAATGCTGTTCAAAGTGCTGTGCCTGACTCGTCCCGACGCCCCAGTTCCACCCGGATTCTCCCCGTGATTCAGCCCATTTTATCAGCAAACTTTGCCGCAAAACACGGCTTTTTCACCCGAAATGGTGGTGTTTCGACCGGGTTTTATTCCAGTTTGAACTGCGGGCTTGGGTCAAAGGACCAGCCCGCAGCCGTTACGGAAAACCGCAAGCGAGTTGCTGAAGCAATGCAGTCCCGGTTGCATTCCGCCTA
>JANMOK010000163.1:0-3091 GCA_031369165.1 Paracoccaceae bacterium | reverse complement strand
GTCAATGCGATCAAGGTTATCCCGTATTTCGCCCTCGGCCAGTTCGACTCCACCAACCTGTCCGCGTCCGCCTCGCTTTTTCCATTCGCCGCCGCCGCCACGTTCGGTGGGGCGTGGCTGGTCAAGCGTATGAGTCCGGCGGTGTTTTACCCCTTCATGCTGGCAATGTTAGGTGCCGTTTCGCTTAAATTGATTTGGGACGGCAGCTGGGCGATTTTCACCTAAGCAGGATTGCCGGGCGTTACAATCTCGGCCTCAACCACTTGCCAATTCTGCCCGGCGGCAACAAGGCACGACGTGCCGGTTGGCATGGTCACCAGTATTGTCCACGTGCCGGTCGCAGCGGAAACGAAAACTTCAACCAGAGAATTATTCCCGTTCAAGCCCACATTTTGGCGCGACTCGCCGTATTTGTTGGTCAATTGATCGACGATCGCTTGCCGATCTCCACAATTTGTTCCCTGCGCCAAAGCTGGGCCGTTCAGGAAAATCAATGCCAATAAACTTGCTAGAATCTGGTTAAGCATATCGCTGCCTTTCTGTTGCCAATCGCGTTCCCAAGTCTGGAAACGCCTTGCCAAAAGACTGCCCGACAAAGGGTTACATTTCGTTAACCAACAGTTCGCTGACTCCGCGAAAACGCAACACCTGCATTGAAATGGCTAAGCAACGGTGCCAGTTATTGGCTGGGTCACCGGGAGCATGGGCATGACAATTTTGATTGTGGGCATCCTTCTGTGGTTTGCGACCCACCTGTTCAAGCGTGTCGCCCCGAATTGGCGTGACGCGCTGATTGACCGCTTCGGTTTGGGCGCAATAAAACTCGGCGTAACGGCGTTTTCCTTCATTTCGCTCGCCATTATCGTAATCGGCTTCAAAACCGCGCCGTTTGTCGCCATCTACGACCCACCGACTTGGGGAAAATACCTCAACAACCCGATGATGTTTGGTGCGGTGGTCTTGTTCGGCATGGGCTCGTCACGCGGTCGCATGGGCACATGGCTGCGCCACCCGATGCTGACAGGCGTCATCGTCTGGGCTGTGGCGCACATGCTGGTCAATGGCGATAACGCCTCGCTGGTGCTTTTCCCAGCCATGGTGGTCTGGGCCACAGCCGAAATCATTGCTATCAATGCCGCGTCCGGGCCTTGGACGCGACCCGACGCCGGTCCAGCAAGCTACGACTTGCGCCTGATTGGCATTTCTGTCGTCATTTTCGCCGCTATCACCTTCATCCACGGCCTGATCGGCCCCTCGCCATTCCCGGGGTAAACCATGCTCGCATATCGGTTCCTCACCGACGACGACAGTTCCGCTTTTTGCCATCGCGTCACTGAGGCTTTGTCCAAGGGGTGGTCCCTGCAAGGCAACCCCGTCTATGCCTTTGACGCCGCCACCGGCAAAATGCGCTGCGGTCAAGCGGTGGTGAAGCAAAGCGACCGGAAGTATGAGGCGGCGATGAAACTGGGGGAACTCTAACTTAATGAATAGTTGACGAATTTCGGTGCCATGTTGGCGCTGGCGATTTTGCCGAACAAATCCCTGTGGACATTCCCGGCCATAAAAACCAAAACCTAAGCCAACAGGCACCAGTGGCAGAGTTACCCATGTCCGGCACACCCAAAAGCAATCGCCCGCTATCGCCGCACCTGACAATTTATCGTCTGCAGATCACGTCAGCCTTGTCGATCCTGCATCGGATGACAGGTGTCGCACTCGCGGTTCCAGCAGCGTTGATTGTATGGTGGTTGCTGGCGGCGGGCAGCAGTCCAATCGGGTTCAACGCGGCCAATTCGGTCCTGACATCTTGGTTCGGCAAAACCATCCTCACCCTGTCACTTTGGGCGTTCTGGTATCATTTCGCCAATGGAATCCGCCATCTGGTTTGGGATTCTGGTCGTGGGTTTGAATTGCCCACGGTAACGCGAAGCGGCATTGCCGTGGTGGTTGCATCCTTCATTTTGACCGCGCTTACGCTGTTCATCGGAACGCTGACATGACGCGCCAGCACAAAGTGGGCTCGCATCATTGGTGGACGCAACGCGTGAGTGCGATAGTGCTTATTCCCGCGGCTATGTTGTTCGTCATCCCCTTTGCCAGCACCTTTGGTGGCACCCAATCCGAGGTACTGGTTACCTATGCCAACCCGTTCCATGCGCTTGTGGCGCTGATCTTGCTCGTCACGCTATTCATCCACCTGCACCAAGGCTTGGCCGAAGTCATTGCCGACTATGCCCATTCCAAACTGTGGCTCACAATTTTACACACCGCCAATTCCGCGTTCTGCTGGGTGATGGGCTTGCTATCTGTCTTCGCCATCGCCCGCATCGCCTTGTTCCCCTGACCGGAGCCCCCAATGCCCGCCTATGAATTCATCGATCATTCCTACGATGTCGTCGTTGTTGGCGCGGGCGGCGCTGGCTTGCGGGCAACCCTGGGTATGGCCGAACAGGGGCTCAAAACCGCTTGCATCACCAAAGTCTTCCCGACCCGCTCCCACACCGTCGCCGCACAGGGCGGCATCGCCGCCAGCCTTGGCAACATGGGGCCGGATTCCTGGCAATGGCACCTCTATGACACGGTCAAGGGTTCTGACTGGCTGGGAGATCTGGACGCGATGGAGTACCTCGCCCGCGAAGCTCCCAAAGCCGTCTACGAACTGGAACATTACGGCGTGCCGTTCTCGCGCACCGACGACGGCCGCATCTACCAGCGCCCGTTCGGCGGCATGACCTCCGAATTCGGCGAGGGCCCGCCGGTCGCGCGCACCTGCGCTGCCGCCGACCGCACCGGCCACGCCATTTTGCACACGCTCTATGGCCAGTCTCTCAAGCACAAGGCCGAATTCTTCATCGAATATTTCGCCATCGACCTGCTGACCACCGACGACGGCACCATCAACGGCGTCCTTGCCTGGAAACTTGACGACGGCACCCTGCACCGCTTCAGCGCCAAGATGGTGGTGCTGGCCACCGGCGGCTATGGCCGCGCCTATTTCTCCGCCACCTCCGCCCATACCTGCACCGGCGACGGCGGCGGCATGGTGGCGCGGGCCGGACTGCCGTTGCAGGACATGGAATTCGTGCAGTTC
>JANMOK010000151.1:0-5619 GCA_031369165.1 Paracoccaceae bacterium | reverse complement strand
AGGGACGAATGTCGTTCGGATTGGCTGTCAAAAGGGAGCGAAGAATGAGACTTTTACGAACGCTTGCAGCCGGATTTACCGCTGCAACCATGCTGTTTGGCACGGGCGCATTCGCGCAGGACAAAGGATTGATCGGTATTTCGATGCCGACAAAATCATCCACACGCTGGATTTCTGACGGCGAAAGCATGGTCGCGGAATTCACCGCAATGGGCTCTTCGACCGACTTGCAATATGGCGAGGATGACATTCCCAACCAGTTGGCGCAAATCGAAAACATGGTGACCAAGGGCGCGAAAGTGCTGATCATCGCTGCAATTGACGGATCGACCTTGTCGGATATTTTGGCCAAAGCAAACGAAGCTGGCGTCAAAGTCTTCGCCTATGACCGCCTGATCACCAAAACCGCAAACGTCGATTATTACACAACGTTTGACAATTTCGGCGTCGGCGTCTTGCAGGCCACTTCGCTGGTGGCGGGTCTGAACGAACGCTTTGCCGGAGCAAAGCCGTGGAACGTCGAATTGTTTGGCGGATCGCCCGACGATACCAACGCCTTCTATTTCTACGATGGCGCCATGTCGGTTCTGCAGCCGTTGATCGATGCCGGTGACATCGTCATTGGTTCGGGCCAAGTGGGCATGGACGTGGTTGGCACGCTGCGTTGGGACGGTGCAGTCGCACAGGCCCGCATGGATAACCTGTTGTCGGCAAACTATACCGACAAGAAAGTTCATGCTGTGCTGTCACCCTATGATGGACTGTCGCGCGGCATCATTTCCTCGCTGAAAGGCGTTGGTTATGTTCCGGGTGCGGAAATGCCCATCGTCAGCGGCCAGGATGCTGAAATTGCTTCGGTCAAAGGCATGATTGCCGGCGAGCAATATTCGACCGTGTTCAAAGACACCCGCGAACTGGCAAAAGTAACCGCGAAAATGGTTGATACCGTTCTTGCGGGTGGCGAGCCGGAAATCAACGACACCGAGACCTACAACAACGAGGTCAAAATCGTGCCGTCCTATCTGCTGACACCCTATTCGGTGCTGGCAGCGGACATTGGCCCGATGTTGGTTGACAGCGGTTATTACACGCAGGACCAGGTCGACAATTAAATCTGTCGCACTTTGAATGATCTCGTCTCCGGTCGCAATGCCGGGGACGGGGCTGCGGAATGCAGCCCTGCCACCAGAAGCAAATATTCGGTTTTATCGCCGGCCGGACAAGGCCACCGGGAGGCGAACCGGCAAAGGATAATCATGCAGCCTGTGCTGGAAATGAAGGATATCACCAAGACGTTTCCGGGCGTAAACGCCTTGGACAGCGTGAATCTGACGGTGTTGCCCGGTGAAATTCATGCAATCGTCGGCGAAAACGGTGCCGGCAAATCAACGCTGATGAAGGTGCTTTCGGGCGTCTATGCGCACGGCACATATTCCGGCTCGATCATATTCGAGGGACAGGAACGACTGTTTGGCAGCATTGCCGACAGCGAAAATGCCGGCATTGCCATCATCCATCAGGAATTGGCGCTGGTGCCGCTGCTGTCGATTGCCGAGAACATTTTCCTTGGCCAGGAACCGGCACGTTTTGGGGTCATCAACTGGTTTGAAGCGTTTGAGCGGACAGTTGGCCTGCTGAAGAAAGTCGGGCTGAAGGAACATCCCAACACGCTGGTCACCAATCTTGGTACCGGCAAACAGCAACTGGTGGAAATTGCCAAAGCGCTGAACAAACAGGTGAAACTTTTGATCCTGGACGAGCCGACCGCCAGTTTGAACGAGACCGATTCCAACGCGCTTTTGGCGCTGCTGGAAGGTCTGCGGGCGCAGGGGATTTCGGCCATTCTGATTTCGCACAAGTTGAACGAAGTGCGCAAGGTGGCCGACCGTATCACCATCCTGCGCGACGGAAAAACCGTTGATACCATCAATGCCGATGGCGAAATGGGCGAAGACCGGATCATTCGCGCCATGGTCGGACGCGAGTTGACCGACCGCTTTCCGCCGCGCACACCCCATATTGGCGCGCCGGTTTTGGAAGTGAAGAACTGGAATGTCTTTCACCCTATTCACCCTGAACGCCAAGTGGTGCGCGATGTCAGCCTGAACGTGCGGGCGGGCGAGGTAGTGGGGATTGCCGGTCTGATGGGGTCGGGGCGTACCGAACTGGCGATGAGCCTATTTGGCCACGCCTACGGGCAAAAGATTTCCGGCGAAGTTTACATGAATGGCAAATTGGTCGACGTGACAACCATTCCCCGGGCCATGAAGGCCGGGTTGGCCTATGCAACCGAGGACCGCAAGACCTATGGCCTGGTGCTGATCGACCATATCAAGCACAACGTTACGCTGGCCAATCTGGAAGACGTCTCCAATAACACGGTGATTGACGATTTGAAGGAACTTGGCATTGCCAATAAATACCGCAAGGAATTGGCGATCCGTTGTTCCGGCGTTTACCAACTAACGGTCAATTTGTCAGGCGGAAACCAGCAAAAGGTGGTTTTGTCCAAATGGCTGAATGCCCAACCCGATGTATTGTTTTTGGACGAACCGACGCGCGGCATCGATGTTGGGGCCAAGTACGAAATTTACGGCATTATCAATCAGTTGGCGGCGGCGGGTAAAGCGGTTGTGGTTATTTCCTCCGAAATGCCCGAACTGTTGGGCATCACGGATAGAATTTACGTGATGAATGACGGTCGGTTTGTGGCCGAAATGCCAACCAAAGATGCCAGCCAGGAAAAGATCATGCGGGCAATCATGCGATCATGGGAGAATTGAGATGAGCGATAGCGCGGCAGTTGGTGCGCCAGCCGGCGAGATCATGCGTTTTGTCAAACGCAACATCCGTGATTATGCGCTATTGCTGAGTTTGCTGGCGATCATGGTTTTCTTTCAGTTTTCCACTGACGGCACGCTGTTCAGGCCGGTGAACATGACCAATATCATCCTGCAAAACAGCTATATCGTCATCATGGCGCTGGGGATGCTGCTGATCATTGTCGCGGGTCACATCGACCTTTCGGTCGGGTCGGTTTCGGGGTTCATCGGGGCGATGGCCGCGGTTCTGATGGTGTCCAACAAGATCGACATTTACAGCTCGGCGGCGCTGTGCATTGCGCTGGGTGCCTTCATTGGCGGGGTGCAGGGCTATTTTGTGGCCTATCACAAGATACCGGCGTTTATTGTGACACTGGCAGGCATGTTGATCTTTCGCGGACTGGCGCTGACCGTTTTGGGCGGCGCTTCGGTTGGGCCGTTTCCGCCAGAATTCCAGCTGTTGAGCACGGGGTATATCGCCGATGTTTTCAACGGGTCGATTGGCGAGAAACCGTTCAACATTCTGGCGATTGTGATTGGGGCAATTGTGACGGCTTCGATTGTCTTTTTCAATTTTCGCCACCGGCGCAATCAGCTTAGCCACGGCCTGGCTGAAGAACCGAACGCGATATTTCTGGGGCGCAATCTGCTGATTGCGGTGGCGTTTCTGGGCTTCTCGCTGCTGATGGCGCGCTACCGCGGCTTGCCCAACGTTCTGGTCGTCATGTTCGCTCTGATTGCGATGTTCGTCTTCCTGACCACGCGCACAACTTTTGGCCGCCGGGTCTATGCGATGGGCGGCAATGAAAAAGCGGCGAAGCTTTCGGGGATCAATACCGAGCGGCTGACGTTTTTGATCTTTGTCATCATGGGCGCGTTGGCCGCTTTGGCAGGTCTGGTTTTTGCTGCCCGCCTGAACGTGGCCACGCCGAAAGCCGGAGCCGGTTTTGAGCTGGATGTTATCGCCGCCTGTTTCATCGGCGGCGCCGCGACGACTGGCGGGGTTGGCAAGGTCGTGGGGGCAGTAATCGGCGCGTTTATCATGGGGGTGATGAACAACGGCATGTCGATCATGGGCATTGGCATCGACTATCAGCAGGTGATCAAGGGGCTGGTGTTGTTGGCGGCGGTGATCTTTGACGTCTACAACAAGAACAAGGGTTGAGCAATGTTTGTGTCGCAAATCCTTGGCGCAGGCGGTGTTGCGCAAGTTGTCGCGCGTGAAGGCACGGAAGCGTGTGTTGTCAATGGTGCGACCAGTACGCTTGCACTGGTCAACCACGCGATTGGTGCCGGGATTGGGTTGAGCGAGGCGATCAACCGTCACGGCATTGGTGCGGCGGTTGATTTGAATGCGGCTTATGCAGAAGGGCGGATTCTGTCGCCGATCACTCATGCCGATCCGGCGCATTTGTTGGTAACGGGAACCGGGTTGACGCATCTGGGGTCGGCTTCGACGCGGGCGTCGATGCATACGGTGGCCGATGCCGAGATGACCGATTCGATGAAAATGTTCCGCATGGGGGTGGAGAACGGCAAGCCCGCGGCGGGCAAGATCGGCGTGCAGCCTGAGTGGTTTTACAAGGGCAACGGGACGACGACGGTAGCACCCGGTGGTGCCCTGACCATGCCGGCGTTCGCCGATGATGGCGGCGAAGAGCCAGAGATTGCCGGGGTCTATGTGATTGGGCCCGATGGCACGCCGTTTCGGGTAGGGTTTGCGCTGTCGAACGAGTTTTCCGATCATGTGATGGAGCGAGTGAATTACCTGTATCTGGCGCATTCCAAGCTGCGCGAGGCCGCTTTCGGGCCAGAGATATTGGTCGGTGAATTGCCCGGTGATGTGCGCGGGATGAGCCGGATTTTGCGCAATGGGGCGGTTTTGTGGGAGAAGCCGTTTTTGAGCGGCGAGGCGAACATGTCGCATAGCATTGCCAATCTGGAGCATCACCATTTCAAATACGGGTTGTTCTGTCAGCCCGGCGACGTGCATGTGCATTGTTTCGGCACCGCGACATTGTCGTTTGCCGACAAGGTGAAAACCGAAGTCGGCGATGTGTTTGAGATTGAGGCATCGGCCTTTGGGTTGCCGTTGCGCAATGGCTTGGCGCGGGCGGCGGATGTGCCGGTGAAGGTGGTGGCGTTATGACATTCAAACCTGCCGAATGGCCGCGGAAGTTGCGATCTACGCATTGGTTTGGCGGTACCAGCCGGGACCACATTTATCATCGGTCCTGGATGAAGAACCAAGGCCTGCCCGCCGATTTGTTCGATGGGCGACCGGTGATTGGCATCTGCAATACCTGGAGCCAGTTAACGCCGTGCAACGCGCATTTGCGCGATTTGGCCGAACGGGTGAAACACGGGATTTACGAGGCTGGCGGGTTTCCTTTGGAGTTTCCGGTGTTTTCTACCGGGGAAAGCGCGTTGCGCCCGACGGCGATGCTGTATCGCAACTTGGCGGCGATGGATGCGGAAGAGGCTTTCCGCGCGAATCCGCTGGACGGTGTGGTGCTGATGGTGGGCTGTGACAAGACCACGCCGGCGTTGCTGATGGGGGCTGCGAGCGTCGATATTCCGGCGATTGTCGTCACCGGCGGGCCGATGTTGAACGGCAAGTTTCGTGGTCAGGATATCGGGTCTGGCACCGCGCTTTGGCAGATGTCGGAGGATATCAAGGCGGGCCGGATGACGCAGGCCGAATTCCTTGATGCCGAGGCGGCGATGTCGCGTTCGCCCGGCTCGTGCAACACGATGGGCACAGCCTCGACGATGGCGAGCATGGCCGAGGCTTTGG
>JANMOK010000118.1:0-1677 GCA_031369165.1 Paracoccaceae bacterium | reverse complement strand
GAAGCCAATGAATTGAGTTACTGCAGCGACCCATCTTTTGCTGACCAATGAGCCCTCGGGCACATCGTAATGAAGCCTTAGCAGGCCTTCCCCTTTGTCGTTAATTTCCTGATTGTCTGTGTCGTGGTAGTCAATGAGGGTACCAACTCGAAGCGAGTCGCATCCTTCTCCGATATTGTGTTCCCGCCTGCAATACTTAATCAACGGCATCCTGGGTCCCTCACGCGTCCAAATTCACCACATTCAACGCATTGGTCTGGATGAACTCACGCCGGGGTTCGACTACATCGCCCATCAGTTTGGTGAAAATCTCGTCGGCTTCGTCGATTTGATCGACCTTGACTTGCAGCAGGGTTCGCGCGTTCGGATCGAGCGTGGTTTCCCAAAGCTGTTCGGCATTCATTTCGCCCAAGCCTTTGTAACGTTGCAGGCTCAAACCGCGCTCGCCCTCGGCCATCACAGCAGCCAGCAGTTCGGAGGGGGCGTGGATGGCAATTTCCTTGTCTTTGCGCACCAGCATCGCGGGCTCGCTGTAAACTTCCTGCATGCTGTCCGTTAGGCTGGCCAGTTTGCGCGCCTCAGCGGACCGCAAGGCATTGCCATCAATCGTGCGCACTTCATCTACCCCGCGCAAAACACGGAACAGCCGTAGGCCCTGGTCTTGCGTCGGGCGACCGTGCCAGCCTTTTTCGTATTCGGTGGCCACCAAATCCAGCCGTGCCGCAACCCGGTCGGCGGTGCCTTGCGCGTCGGCATCCAGCACGCCGGGTTTCAGCGCCCCGGCGATGGTCATCTGTTCCAGAATATGGCGAGGATAATGGGTCGGAAATGCTCCCAATACCGCTTTCACCTGCCGCGCCTCGGTCACCACACGCGCCAAATCGGCGCCGCCCATTTGCGCTCCAGAACCAAGCCGCAACGTGGTTTCGTTCAAACCCTGTTCGATCAGATAATCGTCAAACGCGGCTTGGTCTTTCAGATACACTTCCGATTTGCCCCGCGCCACTTTATACAGCGGCGGTTGCGCGATATAGAGATATCCGCCTTCGATCAATTCGGGCATCTGGCGGAAAAAGAAGGTCAACAGCAGGGTGCGGATATGCGCCCCATCGACGTCGGCGTCGGTCATGATCACCACTTTGTGGTAACGCAGCTTGGCAATGTTGAATTCGTCGCGCCCAATGCCAGTGCCCAATGCCGTGATCAGGGTGCCGATTTGTTCGGACCCCAACATCCGGTCAAACCGCGCCCTTTCCACATTCAAGATCTTGCCACGCAGCGGCAGAACGGCCTGATTGAACCGACTGCGACCCTGTTTGGCCGAGCCGCCAGCGCTGTCGCCTTCCACCAAAAATATCTCGGATTTCGCCGGGTCTTTTTCCTGACAATCAGCCAGTTTCCCCGGCAGGCTGGCAATATCCATCGCTGATTTGCGCCGGGTCAGTTCGCGGGCCTTGCGCGCCGCCTCGCGGGCAAAAGCCGCTTCAACGATTTTACCAACCACCAGCCGCGCGTCGGCGGGATTTTCTTCAAACCACTCGCTCAGCTTTTCGTTGATCAGGCTTTCAACCGCCGGCCGCACTTCGGACGACACCAGCTTGTCTTTGGTCTGCGAGGAAAATTTCGGATCCGGTACTTTCACCGACAAAACGCAGGTCAATCCTTCGCGGGCGTCAT
>JANMOK010000089.1:0-5621 GCA_031369165.1 Paracoccaceae bacterium | reverse complement strand
GCCGCGACTGGCGGCAGGGCCGCCTGAGCGCGCGACGTGTGATTGCTGAACCAGTGGGCCATGCTGTTCTCCTCAGGATTGCGCCTTGGTCAGGCAATCGCTGGGAACCACGAACGCTGAATCTGGGAAAGGCGGGGGATTGTGATCAAAACTGGCGTAATCGGTCACCACAAGTCCGACATCGGCAAACTGGGGGGTCTCCATGAAAAGACGACCGTCGTTCTGGGGCGTGTACCAGACCCAGAACCATCGATCTCCTTGTGACGCGATGACCGTAACATGCAGCGTGACGCCGGGCCCCAGCACCGGGTTGTCGCGGATGACGGCTTTTGGCAGGCCGCCGGCATCTTTGGCCCAGTGCCGTTTTGGCAGGCCCACCGGCACCGTTCCAGCGCAGATGTGGCTGCCGTCCGGATTGCGGACCACGATATGGGTGGTTGATGTATCCAGGATCAGATCCTGCACCGGCATGCCGTCAAACCCATAGGCCGCAAGCGAGCAGCGGGTCAGCATGTTTCCCTTGGTCGCGTCGTAAAATACCCGGATCGGCAGCACCGGCGGAATGTTCAGTGATTTCGCCGTCGGATAGGTATAGCCGGTGATGCAAAGACGGTCCGACCATTCGGGCACAGGGGCGTCCGCTGGTGCCGGCTCCAGCCCTTTGATCAGCTTTCCCGCCATCATCCTCGGATCGACTGCCAACCGGCCGGGGAACAGCGCCGTGATGGCCGCCTGCAGCGCCCCCGACGAAGTCGCGGCGCGAATGGCATCACCCTGCACACCGTCCAAGGCCATGGCCTGGGACCGGGCCTCTTGGACCAACGCGGCAAGTGACAAATCCTTGTCCGCCTCAAAAGCGGTGAAAATCGTCATCGAGAAGTCGCCCAATTCGGGCAAACGATAGGGGTTATCAGCGTTGTTGAAGAAAAGCCGGAACGGATAGCCGGTGTCCTTGTGCGCCCAAACCCAGTTGCAAACCTGCGTCGGCACTGCGGGCGGCGGGCCTTCGTAGCCATTTGTGTTGGCCGAATAGCCTACCCACCAGTCGCAGTCAGCGCCCATCACGGCACCTGATCCTGCCCGGCTCAGGCAGCGCGACTTCAACCAATCGGGCGCCGGAACCGGGGTCGTCGAGGGGAAAGGGCCAAATTTCTTGGCGCCCTTTTCGCCAGCGGGCTCAAAGATGAAGAACTGCTCACCGACAAACAGCCTCTGGCGGGCGCTTCCTTCTAGCCCCCACATCGTCACCAGCATCGCATCGCTCGCCCAGTCATACTGGACTTCAGCAGCAAAGACCTCCTCGTCCCGGTAGGGCGTCAGCAGAGCGACGCCGCGCCAGTTTTCTGGAAGCGCGGGCGGAGCGGGCGACAATGTTGGCGGCAGCGGGAATGGATCAAGCAAAGTCTGCACCAAAATGATTTACCCTTATGTGTGCTCCGGCCGTCATGCGTTCGTGACCGGTTCGACCTTGCCGCGTGAACCCCGTGCTGACTCGTCATGGCGAGGCTGCTGGATCTGCGCTGCTGCCGTCACCGCCGCGGGGTCCCGCGCCAGCGCGTCCGCCAAGTCTGCCGCGCCACTTGCAAAAAGGTACAGCCCCTGGCTCCGGGCCAAGGCCAAAGCGCTGTCCAATATCCGCTTGGCTGTCGCGGCATCGCCCCGAGCGAAGGTGATACGTGCGCGGCAGCGGGCCACGTCCGCTACGAACAAACCGCCGCCGCTTTGCGTGATCATCGCTTCGGCAGTTTCGACAGCCCTTGCTGCTGGCTCTATTTCGCCGCGCGAAAGATGTGCTTCGGCGGCCAGAACCAGGAACCACGGTGTAAAGGACCCAAGGCCCATGGCTTGGGCAATGTGGATTTTGGCATTGAGGAACCCTGCAACCCGCGCATCATCTTGGCCCAGGGATGCCGCTGCCCAGCCGGAATATATGCCCCCAATGACCGAAAACAGCGCAAGTCCGCGCGCGTCCGCATCCGCCACGATCTCATCCGCATAGGCCAATGCCTCGGCGTGCCGTCCGGCCAATACCGGCAACGGACAAAAACTTTTGAGAAATCCGCGACCAAAAGCATTGGTTTCGCTCAAGACAAAGGCCCGCTGGTACGCGGCTTCGGCATCCGGCCATCGACCGGCAACCGCCAAGGCAAGCGCCAGCCAGGCTCCCGAAAATATCCGGAAATCCCCTGCCCCGCCATGCGGGAAGAACAGGCCATGCCCGAAAAGATCGGCGTCTTCCATCGACCTCGCCGCCAGCTTTGCACCCGCTGCGATGCGGCCGCGCAAGATGGCGATGATGCCGCGTGACTGGTGCGCAATGCTGGCAAGCCGCAGGTCACTGAAATGCACGGCCAGCCGGTGCAGGCGCCGGGCAATCGGCATCGCCTTGGCGTAATCACCCCTTGACGCATAAAACGAGAACATCCCGTAAATCGTGAAAGCCAGATCGGCCGAATTCTCCGATTCATTCGCCAGGGCCAATGCTGCGCTGTACGCGCCTTCGACCGACGGGTCGCCATAGCCGCGGAATGTCGCAAGCTCAAAGGCCAGGCCGGCCTGAAGCGTCAGCCGCAGCCGCTGCGTGTCGGCACCATCGGGCAGGCGCTTTGACAATCCGATGGCCGCATCCAGCAAATCGCTGGCCTCCAGGTTTGCCGAGGCCGCAGCCGACTGATTGGCCGCCGCCTCCAAGGCCGAAATCGTTATTCCCAACGGTCCCGGGTCGCGCTCGTCGGCATCGGTTGCACTCAGCAAATGGCGGGCGCGATGCAGCATCGCCCCAGGCTTGGAACTTGTCGCCCAGAACTCGGCCAAGCGGCGATTGACCGGGGCGCGCCGTGCAAACGAAATGCTCTGCGAGATCGCCTGCTGGACAAGCGGCTGAACAAATTGCAGCCCGGCACCCGTCCGGTCGATTTGGGTCACCAGATAGCCAGATTGCAGCAATGCATTCACCGTTGCCTGCACCTCTGAGGGATCTGCCAGCGCGGCCCCAAGCTCCCTGTAAGTGAAAGCCCTGCCAAGAATACTGGCGGTGCGCACCGCCTGTTTCTGGGCCTCCGGCATTTCGTCAAACCGGGCAATAATGGCCGCTTCCTCGGATTCCAGAATGTCGAGCCTTCCAAGCTGCTCGGCATCCGCGACCACAATGCAGTGCCCGTCCTGGATCCGGACGAGCTTGCGGCTGCTCAGCACGTCGCTGATCAGCTTCACAACCAGCGGCGATCCCGCGGCACTATCCTGAAACAGCCGTCCAAGGTCATAAGACAAGGTCCGCGCCCCAAGGGCGCGCGCGGCCAAGGCGATCACACCATCTGCGCTAAGTCGGTCAAGCCCAAGGACCTGAACGCCCGGGCTGCCAAATAACATGGCCGCTTCCATCGACGCTGGCGGGCCGCGACGCCGCGCCACGACAATGCGCACCGGCAGAGCGCTGCCACGCACCGCCAGCAAAAGTCCAAGCGACCGCGTGTCGGCCCATTGCAGGTCATCAAAGACAATCGTGACAGGTTGCAGCGCGTTCAACAAAGCCAGCACAGCGACCATAGCCGCCCCGATCTTGACCGCCCGCTCAGCGCCCGAAAGGCCCGCAAGTGAATCGGGGACGGTCGCAGATTGACCGGCGACCCATGCCAGCACGGCGACGTCTTCGCTTGCCGCGTCAACCTCGGCGGAGCGCTCCAGGACATCACCAAGGATGGGAAACCACGCATGAAATGCTATGTCGCGCGACTGGTTCTCACCCCTGCCATGCAGCCAAAGCCGGCCCCCGGATTCAGCAAACTGCCGCAAATGGCCAAGGATCGCGCTCTTGCCATAGCCCGGCGCACTTTCCAGAACAACGAAAGCCGCACCGTCGGACTGTACCGCTTGCTGCGCCGCGGCCAAAACGCTGTCCCGTTCCAGCAAGTTGACCCGTTCACCGAACGCGCCAAGCGGCCCAAGTTTGCCCTGTTTCTTTCCTGTTACCCGCCAGCCGCGAATGTCGGCCCCCGCCGTGCCCGTGCTGCCATAGCCTGCTTCGGCAAAGTCGAACCGCGCCAGAACCCGCTCGGCCATATCCGTTGTGGTCAAGGCCGTTCCGTTCTTGGCGCGCATCATCAGCCGGGCGGCTCGGTTCATTGCGGCGCTTATCGTGCTGTAGCGCAGCCGTGAATCCGCCGCGATCAAACCTGCCAAACCCGTGCCACGGGCCACACCGACTTTGAGGACCACACCGTGCCTAGCCCCAAGTTCGAGCGCGGCCAGCGCCGCGGCAAGTGCACGCTCGGGGTCGTCTTCATGAGCTTCTGGTGCGCCAAAGACGCACGGGGCATAGGTTCCTTTGGCATCGGCACTCAGATCCAGAACCATGCCGCCGCTGCGGTGCACGCTGGCCTGTAAATCGCGCAGAAATCCCTCGCAGCGTGCCCAGCCGACCGCATTTCCGGCGCTGCTGGCGTCAGCGATCAGAACGAACACCGCTGTTATCGGACGGATTTCCGCCAGCGCCGCCAGATCCCGCGATGTTTTTTCCAGTGCCAAAACCATATCCCGCAATCTGAGGGGAACCCAGGCAAGCGCCGTTTCGGCGTCGAGTGCTGGCAGGTCCGCTGGTACTGACAACGGCGGCGACTTTAGTCCCTCAAGAACGAAGGCATCCTGACCCGGCACCACAGCCAGCCGTGCATCGTACCCGGCGATCAGCCCGGCGGTTGTTTGGCAGATGACGATCCGCTCCGCGCCCGCCAGCTGATCCATTTCGGCCAGCCGCAATGATGGTTCGCCGCCAAGCAATTCAAGCCAGCCAAAAGCCGGGTCGCCAAGCGTCAGCCGGCCGAACGCACCAGATGCTATCGACAGACGCAGACGTGGGCTGCCCGGAACCCAGCCAGCAGCCAAATCCAATGCGCTGGCTCCCGCTTGCGCAGCAGACTGCGCCGCACTGCCGATCGCAATCGCATCGAACCAAAGGGTAACCGAGTCGCCCGCGAAAGAAAGCGCGAAGCCTTGCCGTTTTCGCGCCCGGCTCACCACCTGGCCAATGGTCTGCTCCAGCATGCGATGCAGCAGTTCCGCGCCCTGACGACGGCCATGTGCCCGCACCAGGTCAGCGGAAACCGTCGAAAACCCGACAATGTCACAGAAAACCGCGGTGCCGTTGCGAACAACCGACAAGGGCTGCTTGGCCGAAAGTGCCCGGTGCTGATCCTCAGGAATAAAACCTTCAATCATTCAGCTGCCCTTCCCCCGAAACGGCCTGTTCTGCTGCCAGCATCAAATGTTTGTGACCCACGTTTACCCTCAATTTAATCCGCTCATTAAGCAAGCATTGAATCGCGCATTGCCATGCAACCACATCAGCCGACAGGTGCCATGGAAGCGTTAGCCAGCTGGAATTGCCGGGTATTCTGCTGTGTGAAAGACTTGGGGAAGGAGACGGGCATTTGGCGGAGGGGACGAGACTGCCGTCGAACCTTCTCCACTGCTTAAGTTATTGATATATAACAAGCACCGTAGCCGCTAACCTCGATCCTTCGCTCTTGGGGTAAGTCGCCTACTTTCCTGGGCGACAGCGGGAACCGGGTGTCGCGCATAACTACGAGCCGAATGATTTCGGGGCTGGTTTTGAATTAGCGAAT
>JANMOK010000138.1:0-4048 GCA_031369165.1 Paracoccaceae bacterium | reverse complement strand
GCCGAGGTGGTCGCGCATCTGTTCCTCGGTCATGTGGGCGGCCAGCAGTTTGTCGCGTTCGGGCGTGTCAACGCCGTAGAAGCACGGCCATTGGGTGGGCGGCGAGGCGACGCGGAAGTGGACCTCGGCGGCACCAGCGTCGATCAGCATGTCTTTGATTTTGCGGCTGGTGGTGCCGCGCACGACGCTGTCATCAACCAGGATGATGCGTTTGCCTTTGACCACGGCGCGGTTGACGTTGAGTTTCAGCCGCACGCCCATATTGCGGATATGCTCGGAAGGCTCGATGAAGGTGCGGCCCATGTACTGGTTGCGGATGATGCCCATCGCATAGGGGATGCCGGATTGCTGGGAATAGCCGATGGCGGCGGGCGTGCCAGAATCGGGCACTGGACAGACCAGATCGGCGGCGACGTGGGTTTCTTTCGCCAGCTCCACCCCGATGCGGCGGCGGGTTTCATAGACCGACAAGCCGCCGATCACCGAGTCGGGGCGCGAGAAATAGACGTATTCGAAAACGCAAAAGCGCGGTTTGGCTTTCTCGAATGGATAGAAGGATTCCACCCCGTCCTCGGTGGCGATGATCATTTCGCCGGGTTCGATTTCGCGGACGAATTCGGCCCCGATGATGTCGAGCGCGCAGGTTTCCGAGGACAGCACCCAACCGTCGCCGAATTTGCCCAGCATCAGCGGGCGCACGCCCAAGGGGTCGCGCACCCCGATCAGTTTCGAGCGGGTCATGGCGACGATTGAGAAGGCACCTTCGACGCGGCGCAGGGCATCCTTGATGCGTTCGGGGATATTTTTCTGGATCGAACGCGCCATCAAATGGATGATACATTCGGTGTCAGACGAGGATTGGAAGATCGAGCCACGGTCGATCAGTTCGGTCTTTAGCGCATCGGCGTTGGTCAGATTGCCGTTGTGGGCAATGGCCGCCCCGCCCATTGAGAACTCGGCAAACAGCGGTTGCACATCGCGGATGGCGGTGTGGCCTTTGGAGCCGGAGGTGGAATAGCGCACATGGCCGATTGCCAGTTTGCCCGGCAGCGTATCCATCAGCGAGGCATTGGTGAAATTGTCGCGCACATAGCCGAAGCGGCGCACCGAGTTGAAACCGTGACCGGCGTCGTAGGATACAATGCCGCCCGCCTCTTGGCCGCGATGTTGCAGCGCATGCAGGCCGAGGGCGACGAAATTGGCGGCGTCTTTCAGGCCGACGACACCGAAAATGCCGCATTCTTCGTGGAGTTTGTCGTCGTCAAAGGGGTGAGATAGGAAACCGGGCATGTCTATGGGCATGTCGTCGGGCATCGGGCACCAGATTTGAGAGACGAGTCGCGGGGTTTATACTTCCCGCGACAGCCAGTGTCATGCGGCAAATAGACCGGGACTAGGTTTGGGTTTCGGTGGTGGCGGGTTCGGCTGCTGGGGCGGTCACCGGGGCGGCCTCGGGCGCAGGAGTGGCACCGTTGCAATCTGCGGTGAGTGCGGCGAAACGGCCGGTGATCCAGTCCATCGCGGTGTTTTGGTCCTGGTCTAGGCGGGCTTCGATTTTGGCCTGAATTTGCGCCATGATGATCTTGGATTTCGCACCATCGACCTGAGCAATGCCCTCGCTGCCTGCAATCACCCTGTCGTAGACGATGAAGGCAATGGCGACGAGGAGAACGCCACGGGCGACACCGAAGAGGAAGCCCAGCCCTTGGTCAATCGGTCCGAGCGCGGAGTTTTGAACCGCGCCAGACAATAGCGGGGTAAAGATCGAGACCACGACCAGCGCCAGGGCAAAGACTGCGGCGAAGGCGGCGAGGATGGCCAATTCGCATTGCTCACCAATGAAATCGCCGAGATAGGGGATCTCCTTGATGATCGGTTCGGCTTGCGGCGCGAAGTAAAAGGCGATGACGGCGGCGGCGATCCAGCCCAGGATCGACAAAAGTTCGCGAACGAAACCACGCGAAAATGCCAGAAGGGCGGAAACAACGACGATGACAAGCACGCCTGCGTCAACGACTGTGAAATCTTCCATCGAGTAGCATCCTTATTCCCCGATCTGGCCGAAACATTTTTCTATGAAGGCGGGCAAATCATCCATTGTTAGCAAAGTCAACGCGGTTGTAGCGCCGATTTTCAGGCGCGACGAGGTGTAAGCGGCTGTAAAGCCCAACTTTTCGGCTTCTTTAAGGCGGGAATCGGGTTGTGTTATTGGCCTTAGGGCACCCGAGAGGCTGATTTCGCCGAAAATGACACAGTTTTTGGGAATTGGCAGGTCTTGTCTGGCCGAGACCAGTGCAGCGGCGACGGCGAGATCGGCGGCGGGTTCGGTAATGCGCATGCCACCGGCGACGTTGAGGTAAACATCTTGGCCGCTGAAGGATATGCCGCAGCGCGAGTCGAGCACGGCGAGGATCATGGCCAGTCGCCCGGCGTCCCAGCCGACGACGGACCTGCGTGGGGTTGCGAGAGGGGATGGGGCGACGAGGGCCTGGATTTCGACCAGCAGCGGTCTGGTGCCTTCGATACCGGCGAAGACCACCGAACCGGAAGCCGGGTTCTCGCGTTCTGAAAGAAACAGGGCGGAAGGGTTGGTGACTTCTTGCAAGCCGAGGCCGGTCATTTCAAACACGCCGATTTCATCAGCCGGGCCGAAGCGGTTTTTCACCGCGCGCAGGATGCGGAACTGGTGACCGCGTTCGCCTTCGAAATACAGCACGGTATCGACCATGTGCTCGATGACGCGCGGGCCAGCGATTTGGCCGTCTTTGGTGACATGGCCGACGAGGATGATCGAGGTGCCGCGGCGTTTGGCGAATGAGACCAGTTCGTGCGCGGCGGCGCGGACTTGGCTGACCGAGCCCGGCGCGCTTTCGACGTGGTCGGCCCACATGGTCTGGATCGAGTCGATGATGGCGAGCTGCGGTCTTTCGGCGTCCAGCGTGGTCAGGATGTCGCGTAAATTGGTTTCGGAGGCCAGGAGCATCGGGGCGTCGGTCAATCCCAGACGGTCGGCGCGCATGCGGATCTGGCTGGCGGCCTCTTCGCCGGAGACATAGATCACCTTGCCGCCGTTTTTTGAGAATGCGGCGGCGGCTTGCAGCAGAATGGTCGATTTGCCGATGCCGGGGTCGCCGCCAACCAAAATGGCACTGGCGGGCACAAGGCCGCCGCCGAGGACGCGGTCGAGTTCGCCGATGCCGGAGGTGCGGCGAGGCAGTGGCTTTTCGTCGGAGGTCAGCCCTGTCAATTCGACCTTGCGGCCTTTGGATGCACCAAGGGTTTTGCCGGTCGGGCCGCTGGACAGGGCAGCTTCCTCAGCAATGGTGTTCCATGCCCCGCAATTGTCGCAAGAGCCGGCCCATTTCGGGGTTGCGGCACCGCAGGCCGAGCAGACGTAGGTGGAGGTGGATTTAGCCAACTTGGACGAAGGGGATTTTGAGGATCAGGACCACGGCGAGCAGCAGGATCACGATGGGGAACAGTTTCGACCAGCCGCTTTCTTGCCATATCGCGATGCCCGCGGCAGTGCCAAGCAGCAGGCCGGCGAATTGGGCGGCGGGTTCGATTTTGTAGGAGATTGTGGCCATGCCGAGGAGGGTCAATGCTGCGCTGGCGCCGTGGGTGTATTGCAGCCAGCCGGTTTGACGAAAGGCCTGCGCCGCGCTCCAGATAAACGCGGCGAAAATGGGGAAGATCAGGGTCAGGCCGATGAGCAGGTTCAGAATCGTCATGGAAACGACTTTTTGGACAGATGCGTCACCAGCATGGAGGCCAGGACGCAGAAGGTAAACAGATAAAGCCCCCAGCCGGTTTCAACCCGGCCGATACCAACGCCTTTGACCAGCACGATGTAGAGCGCGATCAGGAAGACGTCGGCCATTGCTAGTTTGCCGAGCACTTCGAGGATGGGGATGTGGCGTTTGTCGAGCGGACCAAACTGGATCAGGGCGAGGGTGGCGATTTTGACGATTGGGGCGACGATTGCGAAAAAGGTGACGACAAGGGCGAGGAAGACGTCCTTGTGCCAAAGGCTGGCGATGCCGGTGAG
>JANMOK010000074.1:0-4626 GCA_031369165.1 Paracoccaceae bacterium | reverse complement strand
CCTCGCACATCTCGAACGGGGTCGAGTGCCAGTGCCGCATGAGATAGCGGATCAGGCCCACGTCGTTTTGCACCGCCTTGGTGCCGCGGCCGTAGGAAACGCGGGCGGCCTGGGTGATGGCGACGTCGTCGCCCATGTAATCAACCACCCGGATCAGGCCGTGATCGAGCACCGGATGGGGGACATAGAGGTGGTTTTCCATGCCGGGCGAGACCGCTCGCAAGGTTGTGTTGGTCTGGCGACGCGCATCGTCGATTTCAGACTGTTGTTCGGGGGTCAATGGCATAAGATCACCTGTAAGCCCCTAAAATGGGGAATCGCATTCCACCATATGTAGAGATGTTTGCAAAGGGATACGCCAGATGAAGATGAAATATTTGCACACCATGATCCGGGTGAAGGATTTGGAGACCTCCTTGCATTTCTGGCGTGACTTGATGGGGCTGAAGGAAACCCGGCGGATCGAAAATGAAGGCGGGCGCTTCACGCTGGTGTTCCTTGCGCCGGAAGGGCAGCCGGACTGCCCGATTGAGCTGACCTATAACTGGGATGGCGACGCGGGTTTGCCGTCAGATTCACGCCATTTCGGCCATTTGGCCTATGCGGTTGGCAATATCTATGACAAATGCGCCGAGCTGCGGAAGGCGGGCGTAGTGATCAACCGGCCGCCAAAAGACGGCCACATGGCCTTTGTGCGCTCGCCCGACAATGTGTCCATAGAGTTGCTGCAGGACGGGCCAGCGTTGCCGCCGCAAGAGCCGTGGCTGAGCATGGGGAACACCGGGCATTGGTAAAAGCGCTGGCCATATTGCTGTTGACAGCAAGCCCGCTGCGGGCCGAATGCGGCGTGGCCTTGGCGCTGATCATTGACGTGTCGGGCTCGGTTTCCCAAGGCGAGTTTGAGTTGCAGATGACCGGCACGGCGCAAGCCTTGCTGGAGCCAAGCGTGCACGATGCCTTGTTGCAGGAGCACGCGGCGCTGACGCTGATCCAGTGGAGCGGTGCCACCAAGCAGGAAGTCTTGGTGCCCTGGACGCTGATGGAAAGCGACGCCGATTTGATTGGCTTCGCCGAACGGTTGCTGAGCGCAACCCGGGTCTGGCAGCATTATTCCACCGCCATTGGTTCGGCTCTGGCCTTCACCGGGCGCTATTTCAGCGAAGCCCCAGTCTGCGAGCGGCGGGTTATCGATGTATCAGGCGACGGCGAGGCGAATGAGGGCACCAATGTCGACGCCGAACGCAACGAACTGGTGGCGCAGGGATTTGTCATCAATGCGATTGCCATAGAAGGCGCGCAAGGCGGATTGACGCTGTATTTCAAAAGCCATGTGATTGGCGGATTGGGCTCGTTTGTGCTGACCGCCAGCGATTATGCCGACTATCCGCGCGCCATCCAGCGCAAGCTGATCAACGAAGTGGTCAAACCGGCGTCGTGATGTGGAAACTGGCGCTGGCCCTGCTGCTGCCCGCCCAGGCCCAGGCCCAGGCCTGCGGCGTGGCTTTGGCATTGGTTATCGATGTATCCGGCTCAATCAACGACGGCGAATATCACATGCAAATGCAGGGGCTGGCGGACGCCATTCTGGACTCGACGGTGCGCGACGCAATGGTGGACGCGCAGGTCGCCCTGACGGTGATTCAATGGAGCGGCGGGTCGCGCCAGAAAATATCGGTGCCTTGGGCAATCATGCGCGATGCGGGTGAACTTGCCCGCTTTGCCCAAGCCGCCCGAACCGCGCCGCGCGAATGGTTCGCCTCGCATACCGCAGTTGGGTCGGCGATGAAATTCGCTGGTGAATATTTTGCCGAGGCCCCTGTTTGCGAACGCAGAGTCATCGACGTATCAGGCGACGGGCCCAGCAATGGTGGGCCACTGACGTGGGAAGTTCGCGACGACTTAGTGGCAAAAGGCTTTATTATCAACGGCATCGCCATCGAAGATGCGATTGTGAATGTCACCGACTTTTACAACGCCAATGTCAAAGGCGGCCACGGCAGTTTCGTGCTGACGGCGACCGGTTATGACGACTACCCGCGTGCAATAAAGCGAAAGCTTATCAACGAAGTCACGAAACCGGCGTCGTGAAACGGGCGATCATCATTGCTTTTTTAGCATTCGGCAGCCCGGCCAGGGCCTGTGAGATAGCTTTGGTTCTGGGGGTGGATGTTTCCAATTCCATCGACGCCTTTGAATATGACCTGCAAGTTCGCGGCATGGCCGAGGCGCTGTCGGACCCGGTGATCGAAGAAGCGTTGATTTCAATGCAAGCCAGCATTGCCGTCGTACAATGGTCGGGCATGGGTGAGCAGCAGATTTCGGTGTCTTGGACACGCGTGCGCGGCCCGCAGGATTTGGGGCAGTTGCAGACCGAAATAGCCATGCTGTCGCGGCCGTTTACCAAATCCGACACGGCCGTTGGCGAGGCTTTGGCGAGCATGGTTGCATTGTTGGATCTGGCCAGAAATTGCGGACGCCGCGTGATTGATTTCGCCGGGGATGGCATCAACAACGCCGGTGAACCGCCGTCCGATGTTCGGGCACAAGCGGTTGCGGATGGCATTGTCATCAATGGCTTGGGGATTGATCGCGTGGGTTTGAGTGTGACGCAGTATTATCGAAACAATGTCATCGGCGGGCGTGGTTCCTTCGTGATGACCGCGAAAGGATATCGCGATTTTCCACAGGCGATAAAGGCGAAGCTTTTAAGGGAATTGGTGAAGCCGGTGTCGTGACCCCCGCCTGCGCGGGGGTGACAATGGTTTGTCATTCCCGCGAAAGCGGGAATCTTGCAAGAGATTCGATCAGTCATTTCGCTTGAAAGATCGCGTAATATTTCGTCACTTCGCCGATGTTTTCCCAGGTTCCCTTGAAACCCGGAGCGACACCGAAAGCCTCATTTGGACCAAATTCCGAAGTGTTGCCCGACTCATCGGTCATTCGAATCCGGCCCGACAGGATCAGGCAGAATTCGGATTCGGTGTATTCGGCGCGGACGATGCCGGGGCTGCCCTGCCAGATGCCGGTGAAAAACTGTCCTGACGGGTCGGTCATTGCGTTCCAGAGTGTGGCTTTGCCGGTGCCGACGAGGACTTTGGCGGGATCGGTGTCGCTGGCTTCGGCCGCGAAGGCCTTGGTCACGGCGACAATTCCATTTGCAGACATTTTTCCGGTTCCCCTTTGCAACGGCTTCGATTGTCCTTATATTCAAACCGTTCCGCAAGGAACTATGGTGATAAACGCGCATGCAATAGACGGATCGGACCCGGGGGCGGTACCCGGCGACTCCACCAACACCCCGCTCGTTTGGCGGCCAATGGGGTCGAAATAGGATCGACGGACGTTCAAAGATGTTTGCTTTTGCCCGGCTGGATGCCACCGTTATCGGCGCAAACTCAATAGTTGCAAACGACAACTATGCACCGGTTGCTCTTGCTGCGTAAGCAGTACGAAAAACTGGAAATTAAGCCCTTGAGCTTTGCAGCTTAAGGCGGGGTTCGCAGGCACCTGGCAACAGAAGCCTGCACCTAATTTCAGCAGTTTGGCGGGATTTGGCGCTTTTGGAGACGCCTGGTTCACCAAATGGGGCTTACCCCTTTTGCCTGCCTTGGAATCGGCTATGGTGCCATTTGGCAATTTGCGGGACCGAATTTTGAAAAACTCAATCAATTACGGCAAACTGATGCATCAGGCGATGCGCGGCCTGATGGCCGAGGTCTTGCGCGGCGTCGCCGAAAAGGGCCTGCCGGGCAAACATCATTTCTATATCACGATCGATACCAAACATCCCGGCGTCGACATGTCTGACGCTTTGAAAGCGCGGTTTCCCGACGAAATAACCGTCGTCATGCAGGACTGGTTTGACGATTTGGCCGTTATGCACGACCGATTTCACGTGACGCTGAATTTCAGCAACGTGCGCGAGCCGCTGGTGATTCCATTCGATTCGATCAAGCGATTTGTTGATCCTTCGGTTGAATTCGGACTGCAGTTCGAGGCGCAGGAAGCTGAAATTGTCGCCGAAGCAGAGCAAAAGCAACCGAAACAACCGGCGAAAAAACCGTCTGGAAGTTCGGGAGTCGTCAGCCTGGACGCGTTTCGCAAATCGTAATCTATCTGGTTGTCGGAGAATTGGATGAGCAAGACCCGCAGCGAAACCGACAGTTTTGGCGCCTTGGACGTGGCTGCTGACCGCTATTGGGGGGCGCAGACGCAGCGCTCGATCCTGAACTTTCCGATTGGCGGCGAACGGCAGCCCGTGGCGGTAACCCGAGCTTTGGGCGTCATAAAGCAAGCGGCGGCGCGGGTGAATGTTGCGCAAGGCTCACTGGAAGTGGGTTTGGGAGCCGTCATTGACGCAGCAGCCGGTGAAGTGGTGTCCGGTGCCCTGGACAATCATTTTCCGCTGGTTGTCTGGCAGACGGGTTCGGGCACCCAGACCAATATGAACGCGAATGAAGTGATTTCAAACCGCGCCATTGAAATGCTGGGTGGCGTTATGGGGTCGAAGAAACCGGTGCATCCAAATGATCATGTGAATATGAGCCAGTCGTCCAATGATTGTTACCCGACGGCGATGCACATTGCGATTGGGCGGGTGGCCAGCGATGTGACTTTGCCGGGGTT
>JANMOK010000061.1:0-3256 GCA_031369165.1 Paracoccaceae bacterium | reverse complement strand
GCCAGCATGGCTTCGTAGGAACCGTAGGCTTTGGGGATGCCAAGCTGCGCCGCCGCCGCCTCGGCGCGGGCGGCATCGCGTGAACAAATCGCCACAACCTCGGACGAGGGTGAGCGCATGATCCCCGGCGTGACTTTTTTCATGCCGATATCGGCGGTTGAAATGATGCCCCAACGCAATTTCCTGGTCATGATTGCCCCCTTTGTGTCAGGTTCCGGCGCTATACCGGTCCACAATTTTGGTAGTGCCCCGCCGACAAACCAGCAAGCCAGTAGCAGCTATGACCCGTCCGTTTGCTGAATTTTTGAGGTTATGGCGACATAAAACCGGTGGCGACCCTGGCTGTCAAGAGCCACAGTCTGCGTTGTGAAGTCGCAGCGGACTTTATTGGAATTGTGCTCGTCATGCATTCGTGACAGACGCTTGATCGCTGCCCATGCGAAGGACCCCGTCAGATGGTCCATGACAAACGCAAGGCTAGCGCATCAACAAAAAAGGGATAATCGGATGTCTGCAGTAACCGACGTCGGGGCCGCTGCGCGGAAACGACCAATGACGCGTGAGGAAAAGAAGGTCATTCTTGCTTCTTCGGCGGGAACGATTTTCGAATGGTATGACTTTTACCTCTATGGTTCGCTGGCCGCGATCATTGGGGCGCAGTTTTTCTCGTCCTACCCCGAAGCAACCCGCAACGTTTTCGCGCTTCTGGCTTTTGCGGCGGGCTTCCTTGTCCGCCCGTTTGGCGCGCTGGTATTTGGCTCGCTCGGGGACCTAGTTGGCCGGAAATACACGTTTCTTGTCACCATCACCATCATGGGTCTTTCGACGTTCCTGGTTGGCATGTTGCCCGGATACACAAGTTGGGGCGCTGCCGCACCCATCTTGCTGATCGCGCTGCGAATGTTGCAGGGTCTGGCGCTGGGCGGTGAGTATGGCGGTGCGGCGGTCTATGTGGCCGAACACGCGCCACAGCATCGTCGCGGGTATTTCACCTCGTTCATCCAGACAACGGCGACATTGGGTTTGCTGTTATCGTTGATCGTCATTCTTGTGGTGACGGCCTATGTCAACAACAACTGGGATCCGGTTCCCTTGCTGAAAGACGGCATAGCGGTATTGAAGGCTGACGGCTCACCCGAAACCTTGACCCCGTTCCAAGCTTGGGGCTGGCGGATTCCGTTCTTGATGTCCGCAATTCTATTGGTCATTTCGCTGTATATCCGGCTGCAAATGAACGAAAGCCCGGCTTTCAAAAAGATCAAAGCCGAAGGCACCAACTCCAAGACGCCGCTGCGCGAAACTTTCCTGCAGTGGAAAAACGCCAAGTTCGCCCTGATCGCCCTGCTTGGCTTGACGGCCGGACAGGCGGTTGTCTGGTATTCTGGCCAGTTCTACGCGCTGTTCTTCTTGCAAAACATCGCCAAGGTAGACTTTTTTACCGTTAACGTGCTGGTGGCTTGGTCGCTGATCCTTGGTACCGGCGGGTTTATCGTCTTTGGCTCATGGTCCGACCGTATCGGTCGCAAACCGATTATCCTTGCCGGATGTGCAATCGCCGCTGTGAGCTATTTCACAGTGTTCGGCTGGCTGATGCAGGCGGCGAACCCGGCCTTGGCAGC
Organism: Paracoccaceae bacterium; assembly: GCA_031369165.1. GTDB lineage: Bacteria > Pseudomonadota > Alphaproteobacteria > Rhodobacterales > Rhodobacteraceae > JANMOK01. The sequence continues at coordinate 1,637 of JANMOK010000061.1, read as the reverse complement.
GGCACAGGCAACGGTTGTAACCGTGACGGCCGATCCGGCGGATTGTTCGTTCCAGTTTAACCCCACGGGCACGGTGAAATTCACCAACTCGTGCGACGTTGCCAAAGCCTTGCTTTCCAGATCGGCGGTAAACTCGACAACGGTTGACGGTGCCGCTGGCAGCGTTGCCACGGTGACGGTCGGCGAGACTGTGATCGAAGCCTACGACGCCGGCAAGAACACCGCCGAAATCGCTGCGCTGCAGACCGCTTTGGACACCGCCAAAGCTGGCACCGACCAAGCTGCAACCGATGCAGCACAAGCGGCGCTGGACAAGGCCAAGGGTGCATCCGGGGCCTTCACCAAATCGGTGAATGACGCGCTTGCGGCGGCCGGCTATCCGGTTGCGGGCGTTGAGAACACCACGATTGTCAAGATTACCAGCACAGGTATCGCCAGTTTCTTCGACATTTTCTCGGGGCAAAAGCTGTCGATCATTGCTATCCTGACCTTCCTGGTGCTGCTGGTGACCATGGTCTATGGCCCAATCGCGGCGGCGCTGGTGGAACTGTTCCCAACCCGCATCCGCTATTCCGGCCTGTCGTTGCCGTACCATATCGGCAACGGCTGGTTCGGCGGCCTGCTGCCCGCTACGGTGTTTGCCATCAGTGCCCAGACTGGCAACATCTATGCCGGTCTGTGGTATCCGATCGTCATTGCCGCGGCTACCGTGGTAATCGGGACGATTTTCGTGCCCAACGGCACGCATCACAAAGACATCTTCAAAGACTGAAGTTGCCTTTCGCCAAATAAAAAGGGCCGGGAAATTCCCGGCCCTTTCCACTTCAGCCGCGCAAATTATTGCAGCGCCAAATCCGTAATCGCGTGCGTCCAAGCACCTTCCGGCACCTTGGTGATCACCGGGTCCGAGCCACCCGACATCAGACTGGCAACCGTGCGGTCGAAATCCGCTGGGTCCAAAGTGCCGTTCGACCCTGCGGTCAGCTTGGCTATCTCGCCCATCATGCGTTTCTGATGCGCCTCGGTCTGCGCCCCGGTGGCATCATTCTCCAGCACGATCATCGCCGCCGCATCGGCGTTTTCCTCGGCCCATTTCCAGCCCTTCATGCTGGCGCGAACAAAGCGCACCATCTTGTCGGCGAACGCCGGGTCGGCCAGGTTGGCTTCCAGCACATACATGCCGTCCTCCAGCGTCGCCACGCCCTGATCCTCATACTTGAACACCACCAAATCGTCGGGCGTCAGGCCCGCATCGATGATCTGCCAGTATTCGTTGTAGGTCATGGTTGATACGCAGGCCGCCTGACCTTGCAGGATCGGATCGACGTTGAAGCCCTGTTTCAGCACCGTTACCCCGCCTTCGGACCCATCGGTCGCCAGCCCCAGCTTGTTCATCCAGCTGAGGAACGGATATTCGTTGCCAAAAAACCAGACGCCCAGCGTTTTGCCGGCAAAATCTGCTGGGGTCGCAATGCCCGAATCCTTGCGGCAGGTCAGCATCATGCCCGAGGATTTGAACGGCTGCGCGATATTGACCAAGGGCAGCCCTTGCTCGCGGGCGGACAAGGCCGACGGCATCCAGTCCAGCACAACATCGGCACCGCCACCGGCGATCACCTGTGCGGGAGCAATGTCGG
>JANMOK010000050.1:0-3283 GCA_031369165.1 Paracoccaceae bacterium | reverse complement strand
GGTGCGCGACATCGTAGACCTCGCCGCCGTAACGGAAACCCCGGCCCGCGCCTTCCGCCGCGCCAAGGCCCCCATCGCCATCGCGGCGCTGGCATGCGTGGTCCTGCTTTCAGCATTCGACGTCATGGACATCGGCGCTTTGGCAATCCTCGCCGTGGCGGTTCTGCTCCTCTGGCGCTGCATCGATCCAGCCGAAGCTTGGAGCTCGTTTGACGCCAATGTGATGATGATGATCATCGCCATGCTGGCCGTCGGCAAAGGCCTGCAGAACACCGGCGCCATCGAGCTGCTGATGCAGCCGATGGCCCCATATCTGCAAACCGCCTCGCCTCTGACCATATTGATCGGCGTCTATATCTTTTCGCTGGTCCTGACCGAGATTCTGTCCAACTCCGCCGTCGCCGTGATCGTCACCCCCATCGCCATCGGCATCGCCGACACCGCGGGCATCGACTCGCGCCCGCTGATCGTCGCTGTGATGTTCGCCGCCACCATGGCCTTCGCCACCCCGATAGGCTACCAGACCCACACGATGGTCTATGGTGCCGCCAACTATCGCTTCCGCGATTTCGTCAAAATCGGCATCCCAATGGACATCGGCGTCGGCATCGCCGCCGTTTTGGCGATCAGCGTGTTTTTCCCGTTTTAAGACGCTGCATCCCTTTTCCATGCATGGAGAAGGTGGCGCGAATGCGCCGGATGAGGCTTCGCGGCCAGAAACTACCCAATCCGCATCGCAAGAAAATCCACCTTCGCCGCCGCATCCCGCGCCATCTCCAATTCCCAATTTTTCTGCAAATTCATCCAAAACTCTGCCGTGGTGCCAAAAGCCGCCGCCAATCGCAGCGCCGTATCTCCCGATACAGAACGCCTTCCGGCAACAATTTCAGAAACCCGATTTCCTGGCACGCCGATCTTCTTTGCCAAAGCGTTCGACGACAGGCCCAGCGGCTCAAGAAACTCGTGCCATAGCACATCCCCCGGATGAACCGGCGCCAAGCGCAGCGCCGATTCCTCAATGATAGTCGCAGATTTCAACGTCCCAAGCATCACCATTCTCCCATCGAAAACAAATCCGATATTGCCCATTCACGCGGATCGAATATTGCCCGGCCCGTTCCCCCCGCAGCGCCTCTAAGCGGTTTCCCGGCGGTTCGCGCAAGTCATCCAACCTGTGCGCTGACCTCAACATTTCGACTTTGCGCAGTGCTGTGTTCTCAAACCGCGCGAATTTTCGCACCCGTTCCCTACTCGCCAGCATTTCGGTCGCTTTGTCGGCAAAGGACCGTATCATACGCTATACGTATCGTGTATGGATTTGCAATGCAATCCGAATTCCCCTTGGTTACGACGGCATGACCAAGGTTAATCTCTAGATTTTTACGAAAAATGAATGCCCCGAAATATGCACATCCAAGGGCGCGGCCTAACCCCGCAACTTCTGCACCCTCGGATACAGCGCCTCAAACCGTGCCGCCAAAACCGTCACAAACACCACCATCGCCCCAACTTGATGCAATGATGCCAATCCCAACGGTGCGGAATAGACCACCGTTACAATGCCCAACGCCACCTGCCCAGACACTGCCAAGCCCATCCAGCCAAACGCCCGCTTGACCCCGTCCAAGGCCGACGCGCGACTGACCCACCAGGCCAACATCGCCAATGCTAACACCCCATAGCCAAGCATCCGGTGATTGAATTGCACCATCGCGGCATTCTCGAAAAAATTGCTCCACCACGGCGTCAGGGCGAAACTGTCTGTAGGCAAGAACTCGCCAGCCATCAACGGCCAGGTCGGGTAATTCCGCCCCGCATCAATCCCCGCCACCAGTGCCCCAAACACCACTTGCACCAGCACCAAAACCGCCAGCACAGCCATCAGCCGCACCAGCCCACTCTGCCGCTGCCGTCTTGCCTGCAGCAACGCTGCATCGCCGCGCCGTAACTTCAACACGAACCATGCCAATGTCCCCAATATCACAAACGCCAACCCCAGATGCACCGCCAACCGATAGCTGGCAACATCCACCATCCGCCCCGTCAGCCCGCTGGAAACCATCCACCAGCCAACAGCACCTTCCAGCCCGATCAACCCGCCTATCCCCAGCAATCGCCCAGTCCAACCCGTCGGTATCGCCTTGCGCGTCTGAAACCAAACAAACCCGCCCGCCCAAACCAGCCCAATCACCCGGCCCAACAGCCGATGCCCCCACTCCCACCAATAGATGCTTTTGAACCCAGCCAAATCCATCGTCGAATTCTGCTCGGAAAATTCCGGCGAAGCCTTGTACAAATCAAACTGAAACTGCCAATCCGCCGGGTTCATCGGCGGAATAGCCCCGGTCACCACGTTCCACTCGGTAATCGACAGCCCCGAATCCGTCAGCCGCGTCAGTCCGCCGACCACCACCATCACGGCCACCAGTACAAACAGGCCGCCCAGCCAAAGCACAATCGCCCGCCGTTGCCCGGCCCGGACCGCCTCAACATCAACCTTTACCGGCAAGGTTTTGACCTTCGGCCCGCCAACATCCTCGAAAATATTCCGCTTGCCCGCCATCACTGCCCCTTTTCGCGCGCCAACGCCCGAAATATTCCGTGCAAAGCCTTCACGTCGGCATCGCTCAGCGGCAGCCGCCCCAGCATGTTGCGCAAATTCTCGCGCATGCCGGGCGCCTTCGCCGCTGGATAAAAGAACCCCGCGTCGTCCAGCTTATCCATCAAATGCTCAACCAGCTTCTCAACTTCAATGCGCTCGGCAAACCTTGTCCGCCCCATTTCCATCGCGTCGGGCACAACGCCCGCCGACTTGCGCCACTCATAGCCCAGCAGCAACACACATTGCGCCAGGTTCAGCGAGCCAAAAGCCGGGTTCACCGGCACCGAGATTGACGCATTCGCCCGCGCCACGTCGTCGTTCTCCAGCCCGGATCGCTCCGGCCCAAACATAACCCCAACGCTCTGGCCCTCGCCAATCAACCGCCGCGCCAGCACCATCGCGCTTTGCGGCGAATATACCTCTTTGGTCAATTCCCGCTCACGCGCTGTGGTGGCAAACACAAAGTTCAAATCCCCAATCGCCCCCGGCAAGTCCGCCGAAACCAGCACATGATCCAGCACCCGCCCCGCCCCCGAAGCCATCGCCACCGCCTTCTCATTCGGCCAGCCGTCGCGCGGTGCCACCAGCCGCAGCCGGTCCAGCCCGAAATTCCACATCCCCCGCGCCGCAGCGCCGATATTCTCGCCCATCTGCGGACGCACCAGCACCATCACCGGCCCC
>JANMOK010000045.1:0-5972 GCA_031369165.1 Paracoccaceae bacterium | reverse complement strand
CTGGGCCGCTTTCGCCGAACCCGATTAACAAACCGCGCCTGTCGAGAACACCCCAGAATTCGACCCAGCCTTCCGCTCGTGGCTCGACACCAACATCGCCACACACAAAAACCCGTCCTATGCCATAGTCTCGATTTCACTCAAACCCATCGGCGGCACCCCCGGTGATGCAACAGCGGAACAAATGCGCGTTCTGGCGAACTTGGCGCAGGCTTACGGCCACGACGAATTGCGCATCAGCCACGAACAAAACGTCATCCTGCCGCATGTGCATCGCAACCATCTTAAGGAAATCTTCACAATCCTTAACAAGCACGGCCTTGCCACCGCCAACATCGGCCTGATTTCCGACATAATTGCCTGCCCAGGTATGGATTACTGCGCCTTGGCCACCGCCCGCGCCATCCCGGTTGCCCAACAGATTTCGCAGGTTTTCCAAGACCTTGACCGCCAAAGGGACATCGGCCCGCTCAAAATCAAGATATCCGGCTGCATCAATGCCTGCGGCCACCATCACGTCGGCCACATCGGCATTCTTGGCCTCGATAAAGCCGGAATCGAGAACTATCAATTAACCATCGGTGGGGATGGGACGGAAACTGCGACCATAGGCGAACGCGCCGGTCCGGGTTTCGCCTATGATGAAATCGTCCCCGCGGTAGAACGTCTGATCGCCGCGTATCTGGAAGCGCGTAACGATGTCGACGAAACGTTCCTTGAGTGCTATCGCCGAATTGGCATGGATCCATTCAAATCAGCGCTCTATCCGGCTGAAACGGCGGCATATCATGCTGCATAGTTTTTCCGATACCGTCGAGCCGCCCAAGGATCGCAACCTGATCGTATTGGTCGAGCTCTTGAACCGCCATTACGCCGACAAGACCGCGCACGAAGTGCTGAATGATGTGATGAACGTCTATTTCAAGGGCAAGATCACGCTGGTGTCTTCCTTTGGTGCCGAAGCTGCCGTGCTGTTGCACATGGCGTCGCGGGTTGATCCAACCATGCCGGTTCTGATGGTCGACACCCTGATGCTGTTTCAGGAAACGCTGGACTATCAGCGCGACTTGACCGAGCAATTCGGCCTGACCGACGTGCGCCGCATCACCCCCGACCCCGAAGTACTGGGCAAGAAAGACCGGTTCGACGCGTTGCATATGTCCGACCCCGACACCTGCTGCGACATCCGCAAGGTGCAGCCGCTCGCACAAGCATTGCTGCCATTCGATGCCGTTATCTCTGGCCGCAAACGCTTCCAGGCCTCGACCCGGCAAAGTCTGACCCTGTTTGAGCTCGACGACGTCGGCCAAATCCGTGTCAACCCGCTGGCGCATTGGGATGCGACGATGCTGCGCGAATATGCCCTGGAATATGACCTGCCCCTGCATCCGCTGGTTGCCAAAGGTTATCCCTCCATTGGCTGCAAACCTTGCACCACGGCGGTCAAGGAAGGTGAAGACCCGCGCGCCGGTCGCTGGCGCGGCATAGGAAAAGTCGAATGCGGTATCCATTTTGGCACCGCTGGCGCGGTGCGCCATCAAGTTCAAGGGGCGTAAATTGGCCATACTCGTCACCGAATCCGGCTTCGCGCCGGACGATTTCGTCGTCTCGGGCCTGATCGACAATCTGGAAGATCTGACCGAAGACCTCGGCGTGCCCCTGCTCGGCGTCGACGTGCCCAACACCGTCAAGCCGGAATCGCTGGTTCCCTATTTCAACCGTCTCGCCCTGATCCGCATCAGATTCCCCGGCATGGCGGACGGGCGCGGCTTCAGCATCGCGCGCAAGCTGCGCCAACTCGGCTATCACGGCCGCCTTCGCGCCGTTGGCCATATCATTCCCGACCAGTTTCGCGCCGCCATGCGGGTCGGATTTGACGAATTGGAAATCTCGGAAGAACAGGCCATCCGTCAGCCGGAAAGCCATTGGCAGGGCGTCAAACTGACGCCGTCCTACCAAAACCGCTTGCGCAATACCGCCGCCTGAAACTTTCTGTGGGGAATTCATGAATATCGCAACGACGCACGTCGCCACCCAGACTTTGCCCGACGCCCAAGTCGTGACCGAGGTCACACACTACACCGACCGCCTATTCTCCTTTCGCGTCACCCGCCCGGCCACCCTTCGGTTCCGCTCTGGCGAATTCGTGATGATCGGCCTGACCGGAGGCAGTGGCAAACCAACTTTGCGCGCCTATTCCATCGCCTCGCCCGCCTGGGACGACACTCTGCAGTTCTATTCGATCAAGGTGCAAGACGGCCCCCTGACCTCGCGTTTGCAAAAAATAGTCCCAGGCGATCAAGTGATCCTGCGCCCCAAACCTGTCGGCACCTTGGTGCTCGACGCCCTGCTCCCCGGCAAGCGCCTGTGGCTCATCGCCACCGGCACCGGCATCGCCCCGTTTGCCAGTCTGCTGCGCGAACCCGACGTCTGGGCGCAGTTTGATGAAGTCATCCTGACCCACACCTGCCGCCTGACTGCCGAATTGGCCTTTGGTGAAAACCTTATCGCCGACCTGCCAAACGACCCGCTGGTGGGCGAGGAAATCGGCCCAAAACTAACCTATTTTTCCACCATCACCCAAGAACCCTTCCACCACCAAGGCCGCATCACCGATTGGCTGGCATCGGGCCGGATATTCGCCGAACTGAACATTCCCACACTTGACCCAATAACCGACCGCATCATGATCTGCGGCTCGATTGGCCTAAATAATGACATGAAGAAGATATGCCAGACCGCTGGAATGATTGAAGGTTCCAACGCCACACCCGGTCACTTCGTGGTGGAAAAGGCGTTTGTCGGGTAACGTGCGTGCTCGCACGCACCTGAATGACATCACCAAAATAAAGGGGCCCGAAGGCCCCTCAATCTCACGCCGCGTTCGGCAGTTTGCGTCGTTTCGGCTTGAACCGACGCGGCTTTGATCCTTCGGGCCTTGGCGCGAAAGTTTCAACCTTGCCTTCCGGCTTGCCCGTAAACGGTTTGCCCTGCGGCCTTTTGCCAAACGGCTTGCCACCACGCGGGGCACGCGAAACCGCGGCACCTGGCCCTGCATCGCGCGAAATCAATGTCATGCCGGTCAATTTTTCCACCGCCCGCATTTTCTTCAACTCGTCATGCGCACACAGGGTGATCGCCACCCCATCCGCCCCATTGCGACCGGTGCGGCCGATGCGGTGCACGTAATTCTCTGCCTCATCGGGCAGATCATAATTGATTACATGGGTGATCCCCGGCACGTCGATGCCGCGCGAAACGATATCGGTTGCCACCAACACGCCGACATGGCCCTGGCGAAACAGATTAAGCGCCTTTTGCCGGGCGTTCTGTGCCTTGTTGCCGTGGATGACTTCGGCCTTGATGCCGTCCTTCTCCAGATTCTCCTGCACCTTGTCCGCGCCGCGTTTGGTGCGGGCAAACACGATCACCCGGCCAAATTCCGGTTGCCCCAACATCTCGGTCAGGCGCGAGCGTTTCTTTGGCCCGTCAATCAATTCGGCCCGTTGGTCGATCTTGGTCACCACAGTCGCCTGCGGCGTCACCTCAACCCTTACCGGGTCTTTCAGGAACGTTTCCGCCAGGCCCCGCACTTCGTTGGGCATCGTCGCCGAAAACAGCGCCGACTGGCGCCGTGGATGCAAGGCCGCCACGATGCGCTTCACCGGCTCGATAAAGCCCATGTCCAGCATGCGGTCGCCTTCGTCGAGCACGACAAACTTGGCTTCGTCCAGCCGAATCTTGCGCTGCTGCATCAGGTCAATCAGCCGACCGGGTGTGGCGATCACAATATCCACCCCACGCGCAATCGCCTTGATCTGGCCGTTGATGGACACGCCACCCAGAACCAGACAGGTCGACAGCCGCGCACCGCCAGCGAAAGCGCGCAAATTATCAGAAATCTGCACCGCCAATTCGCGAGTCGGTGCCAAAATCAGCGCCCGACAGGTGCCAGGGTTCGGTCGCCCGGTCATGCCCAGAATGTGATGCAATATCGGCAAGCCAAAGGCCGCCGTCTTACCAGTACCGGTCTGGGCGATGCCCAAAATATCGCGCCCCTCCATTTGCGGCCCAATGGCCTGCGCCTGGATCGGGGTCGGTTCGTCAAATCCGGCACGTTGCAGCGCCGCGATCAGCGGTTCGGCAAGGCCAAAATCCGCAAAAGTTACTTTATTCAAGTCAAAATCCTTTTCCGTGCGTCACAAATCGGCACGGCACACCATCCGGGCGCACCGGGTGGTCAGTTCAAATCAGCAATGCAGGAACAACATGCCCCCCGCGCCATCACTTGGTGCCACACTTGCCCGCAGGCGTATCCGGTGGCTTTCCCCTCACAGGCCGCGAGTAAACGAGGACAGAGAAGAAATCAGCGCCGAACCTTGCGGCTCAGCGCTTGTGGGTCATATGGACGGTACGGGCGTGGAAAGCAACCCCTCTTGCCCTGCGGCACCTAGCCACTGACGGTCAATCGCCGCCAAGGCGCGAGCGTCAATCTCGTGGAAATGCCGCCAATAGCGGCCATCCTCGAAATAGTAGCCCAATTCTGCCTCTTGCTCGCGCGCAGCGCGGGCTTGGGCATAATCCAGCCCCGCCAATACCTGCAACCGCAACCCTGCATGTTCGCGTGCAGTCAAGCCAGCCAGCGCCGCAAACTCCAGCCGCGGAAATGTCAGCCGACTTTCCGCCAATGCCGTCAGGTTGACACAAATGCACCCCAGCTCCGCCGCCATCACCTGCAACCGTGATGATTTCGCTTCCAGTGATTGCAGCGTCGGATCGTCCCGAAGCGGGTCGGGCGTACCGATTCCATAAAAATGCGTCGGTCCAACCGCCGGATACACCATGTCGCAACCGACAAACGCCATGATTTCCGGCCGCAGTGTTTCCAGCGCCCAATAGGCGCTGGTAAAGGCCATCGTCCCGCCCGCATAAACGAACCCGCCAAACAGGTTTTGCGCAGGCACATATTCCTGCCAGGAATGCACCTGCTGGTCCGGGCGCACAATCTTGGGCAACCGCTCTGCCGCAAAATCCTTCGGATGCACCAAGTGTTGCCAATCGGCCCTAACTTGCCAAGCATTGTTGATCGCCACAACTTGAGTGCGCGCACAAAGCTGCCAGTCGCGGGCCCGCAACGCATCGGGGCTGGAGCCGACAATCAAGGCTATTCTGATCGCATCCGACATCACCCGCTCCTGCCTGCGCCAACCACAGATTGGGTCTCAACGCCATAATTCAACGCATTGTTCCGGCTTGCCAAAAATAAGCCCAAAATCCATCCTAATTACCATAGAAACCCATTGGATTTTTCCCATGCCGATTCTTCTTGCCGTCCTTGGCGCCCTTGCCGCCGCCTCGATCTGGTATTGGCGCGTGCAGCAGGCCCGCGACGCCGCCGATGTGCTGCTCAACGCCGCCAATGACGTGCGCCTGGCTGCCCGCCGCTTTGGTTTTCGCAACAAACTGAACGTGCACCCCGCCGATTCGATCGAGGACAGCCGCCTCGCCGCCGCTGGCATCGTTGCGGCGATTGCCGAAATGGGCGGCAGGCTGAATGCCGATCAGACATCAGCCATCGCCCGCGAATTCCAGTCCACCTTCAACGTCAACCTCGACGAAGCCGCCGAAATTGCCATTTTCGGCCGCTGGATCGCTGGCCAATGCGGCGCGCGTTCCGACGCCGTGCGCCGCCTGTCCAAACGCCTCGCCGGCATCACCGGCCAATCCGCCCTGCCCGATTTGATCGCCATGATCAGGGCAACCCAATCCGCCACCGGCCACGGCATGGGCGAAGACCAAGCCGACGCGATCGCCACGATCAACCGCCAGTTCGGGTTGCGCTGAAAGGGGCGGCTTTGAGCGGCCGGTAGGGTGCGCTTCAGCGCACCGTATACACTCACAAAACCCATAAAAGGTGCGCTGGAGCGCACCCAACATAGAGTTTCATTGGGGGGTATAGATCCTTATACTCC
>JANMOK010000010.1:0-8215 GCA_031369165.1 Paracoccaceae bacterium | reverse complement strand
TGGATCGCGTCCGCGAAATCATGTCCGCCGTCGGTCTGGCCCGCGACATGGTCAACCGCTATCCGCACGAATTTTCCGGCGGTCAGGCCCAGCGCATCGGCATCGCGCGGGCGATTGTGACCAAGCCGAAACTGGTGATTTGCGACGAACCGGTCTCGGCGCTGGACGTGTCCATCCAAGCCCAGATCATCAACCTGCTGGACAAACTCCGGGCCGATTTCGGACTGACCCTGATCTTCATCAGCCACGATCTTTCCGTCGTCCGCCTGATCTCCGACCGCATCCTCGTGCTCTACCTAGGCCGGGTGGTCGAATCCGGCCCTTGCGACGCCGTTTTCACCAACCCCCAGCACCCCTATACCAAAGCCCTGCTGTCCGCGGCGCCGATCCCTGACCCAAAAGTTGCCCGCCAACGCAAACGCGTCATCCTCAAAGGCGACCCGCCCTCACCGATGAACCCGCCAAAAGGCTGCGTCTTCTCGTCGCGCTGCCCATACACAATCGCCGCCTGCTCGGACGGCGTGCCCCCGGACGTGAATGTCGGTCTTGGACACGTTGCAGCCTGCATCCGGATCGGGGATTTCGCCTGAACAGTCGCCGGAGCGGATAGCGCAATCGTATGCACTCCCGGTGCACGCATTGTGTACGCATTGTGCACAGCGATTTTTCGTTCATTTACCCCGGCTAGGCAAACCCTTGCGGGCGTCCTATAAGGCCCTCGACTTGCAAGGATACGATGATGCGCAAAGCCAAAATTGCCCGCAATACCGCCGAAACCAAGATCACGGCCGAGGTCAATCTTGACGGTTCTGGTGTCTTTGACAACAAGACCGGCATCGGCTTTTTTGATCACATGCTGGACCAGCTGGCCCGTCATTCCATGATCGACATCATGGTTCAGGCAAGTGGTGATCTCCACATCGACGATCACCACACGGTTGAGGACGTGGGGATCGCCTTGGGCAAAGCCCTGGCACAAGCGATGGGGGACAAACGCGGAATTAAACGCTATGGCTCGTGTCTGCTGCCGATGGATGACACCCTATTGCGGGCGGCGCTTGACCTTTCCGGCCGGCCGTTCCTTGTCTGGAAAGTCGATTTCACATCCACCAAAATCGGCGCCTTCGACACCGAATTGGTGCGCGAATTCTTCACTGCTTTTGCCATGAACGGCGGCATCACTTTGCATGTCGAAAGACTGGACGGCGTCAACAGCCACCACATCGCCGAGGCCGCTTTCAAGGCAGTTGCCAGAGCACTGCGCGACGCTTTGGCAACCGACCCGCGCAAATCGGCTGATATCCCGTCAACCAAGGGAACCTTGGTCTGATGCAGACTGTCATTGTCGATTATGACAGCGGAAATCTGCATTCTGCCGAGAAAAGTTTCCAGCGCATGGCGCGGGAAACCGATAGCAGCGTGCTGGTCTCATCCAGTCCGGAAGCTATTGTAAAAGCTGATAGAATCGTCCTGCCTGGCGTCGGCGCCTTTGCTGACTGCCGCCGCGTACTTGCCCAGCACACCGGGCTGTTTGAGGCAATTGAACAGCGCGTGATCAAGGAAGCCGCCCCATTTCTTGGCATCTGTGTCGGCATGCAAATGATGGCAAGCTGGGGTCGCGAACAACTGGATACCCGCGGCTTTGACTGGATCAAAGGCGAGGTGGTGTTGATCAATCCAGCGGACCAAAATTTGAAGGTGCCGCATATGGGATGGAACGACTTGGTGATCCGTCAGCCACACGCATTGCTGGCAGGCATCCATACCGGCGACCACGCCTATTTTGTGCACTCATATCATTTCAAGACCGCCGATGCCGGACAAAGATTTGCCGAGGTCGACCATACCGGGCCAATAACTGCAGCAATTGGCCGTGATAATTTGTTTGGCACCCAGTTCCATCCGGAAAAATCGCAAGCAACCGGCCTAAAGCTTATCGCCAATTTTTTGCGTTGGCGGCCCTAACCTGTTCTGCCGGCACAAGTTTCGATTCTTGAACCGTCGATATTCGCGGGCCAGATAGCGACGCGCTTTTTGTTTCTAAATAGAATGCCAGCAGGAACGTTACCAGGAACGGGAATTTGCCGCGCCATATTTTGGCAATGAAACCTTGATGCACGGCTTCCCGCTTTTGAATGGAATGATCCCAAACCTTGCTCAGGCTGGTTGCCTGGAAATATCTGCGGCACAGCGTTTCGGGAACGCGGTCATAATCTCCCAACTACGCCATGTGTAAAAGCCAGGTCCAGTAGCCTAGCGCCGAGCTAACCGCCTCAAGCGCCTCCGAAATCGACGCATTTCGGTTCTGATGTAACCGCGTTCGCTATTGGTCGCGATCACCGCCGACAAGGCAATTTTGACCAGCAAGTTAGCCTTGCTGTGCCAGATTTCGGCAATGCCAGCCCGGACAAGGGCCGATTTCTGTGCTTTGTCCCGCGGCCAGGATTTGCTCAGGCTGGTTGGCTGATAATATTTCCAGCACAATATTTCGGGTACCCGAACGAAATCGCCCAGCAGCGACAGGTGCAGCAGCCATGTCCAATCGGCCGAATATTCGCCTTTCGCATGCGGACGAATGCCGCCAGTCCGGGTGAAGGCGCGGGCGCGGAACAGTCCACGGTTTGGCACCCACCAGTCCGAAGTGTGCGAGGCAATCATTCGTCCGCGCGAGAAAACCGTATGGGCATTATCCAGTCGCTCATAGCGCCGCACGCCGCTTTGTCCGTCGAGCTGAAATAATTCTACATCGCCGAAGGCCAGAATTGCTGTTGGCCGTGCCTGCAAGGCGCCGACCAGTTTTTCGATATAATCATTACTCAAAACATCGTCGTGAAAGGCAAAAAACATCAATTCACCCGCTGCCTGCGCCATCAAGTCGTTGCAGTTCTTCAACCAGCCCAAGTTTCGCTCGCGCGCCAGGATCCGCACATTGGCATGCTCGCGGGCGAATTTCTCCACCAATTCGGGTGTGGTGTCCGTCGAACAATCGTCGCCGATCAGGATTTCCAGGTTGCCCCAAGTTTGCTTGGCCAGACAGTCGAGCGTTGGGCCAATGAACTTGGCGGCATTATAGCAAGGCAGCAAGGCTGACACCTTTGGTCGCCAGTCCAAACGACTTTCGTCGGTCATTTATCCCCCGCTATCATAAGGGCCAAGTTCTCGGCCAGCCAAGGGGCGGTAGAATATTTGCCGGTATCAATGGAGAAATAATTGCCGCGACGTTGAATGCCAAACCGATTGCGTTGATGCAACGTGGATGCCGGATCGCTGAGGCTGCCCTGCCCTTGGGCAAAAACGAACCCGCCTTCGACCCGCACACTTTCTGCAGTCATGAATATCCCGGCCACCGGTGGCAATAATTTCTGCAGATTGTCTCGAATACCCTGCGTTACAGCCACCTTCAGCTCGGGCGTCAGATCGGGAATAGCCGGGTTCAGTGCGTCGCTGTCAAGCACTAGTCCGGCGGGGTACCACGACAGATAATAGTCCCGGTCATTGTAGTTTTTCACATCGCCAAACGGGCCGACGGCGACGATAGCGCTGGCAACTTGAACCGGTCGCGCCGTGCGCACAAACAATGAAAGCCGATAGCGGTGTGTCCAAGGCTTTTTGGGTTCGATTCCGGCGCTTTGATCAACTTCCGGTCGTCCGTTCCACAAAGCGTTGATGACGATGTCGTATGCCTCGCTGAAATCCGCCGCGCCGCGCACCCGCCAAGGGCCGTCGTCGGATCCCTCTGCCGTTACGGACGCAATTGACTGATTCATGCGTGCAGTGATGTTTGGCTGGCTGGCAAGGGCCGCGACCACCCGATCGGCAATCCATTGCGTATTGACCGACCGCTCGGGCACCCGAAACCCGGCGACGATTTCGTTCGTGTCAGCGACCGCGGCCAATTCTTTGGGTGTCATCGCCTGCGCCCGCGCCGCCGAAACGTCGGTCAAATAGTGCGCTGCATCCGCATGGTCGCGCAGGATGGCGCTGATCCGCTCAAACAGCGGGGCCAGCCCGGTTGCATCGGCGACGGAATCGCGGTGCACCAGCAGCAAATCGTCATCGCGCGTCACTTGGGGTGCAATGTCGGCGCCGATCAATTCGCGCAACAATGGGCCGAAACGCAGGCCGCCGGGAATAACATGCCGCGCCGTCTGCAACGTCGGATCGGCGCCGTAGATATAGCCCAAGTGTATCTTGCCTTCGTTCCAACGGCTGGCGCAGGCCATTGGAGTGGCTTCACGGTCAATCAAATCGACCTTGGCTCCGCGGCGCGCCAACATCAACGCCAGCGCGCTGCCCATGATCCCGGCCCCCAGAACAGCAATTCGCTTGCCTGCGATTGTCATTCCGCTGCGCCGCCTGTCCCATCAGCAAGTGCTGATTTCGCGACGAGGTAATCTTCCGGGTCATATTCTTCGTCGCAAAAAACCACCATCGCAGCATTGTCGCCTTGGAAAGTTTGCTGGGTCCAGATTCCTTTTTCAATCAGCAAAGCCCGGTTGTCGCTGTCTAGCAAATGGGTTTCGCTCGTATTGCCGTCGCTCATTTCCACTTGGATTCCGCCGGTGACGAGCATGAATATCTGCCGGGTTCGCGCATGGCCGTGGCCACCGCGTGACACCCCATTCGGGGCAGATACGATGAAGGCGCGGACTGCAAGGAAATTTTCCGAGGCAAAATGTATTGGCGACAACCAGCCGCGACTGTCGGCAATGGTATCGACCTCCATGGTGCGAACCCTGCCATCAAGGTAACGGGCGACGCTCACTGGACATACTTTGCAAACAACTCGCGGATATCCCGTTCTACCAAAAGCTACTGCACGCGTCGCCAGTCTTGTCCGCGACAAATGATCGAAACACAACCTTCAACCGTCAAAATATCGCCATTCAGTTCCATATTCGATGAGTAAGTCTTGTCGCGGTCGGGGGCCCAGATCATGCCATTCGACCAACTGCCATCACCGTCGTCTACCATGTCCCAGACAATCGGTTTGCCAAGATTTTCGTAAGCGTCGTCGCGCTTGCCGTCTTTGTCATAGGCGGCAACAATGGTGCCGCACGTCAAAGCAGGGTCTGATCCGCATGGCGCGATCGACACAAACAAGAACCCGCCAGAATCACCCGGCTCGGTTTGATAAATGCCGGTCGGCGATCCAGCAAAAGCCAATGCGGGCACCAGCAACGCGGCGGCAAATGCAAGCCTGATCATCAAATCCTCCCCAAGTCATCCGGGCAATTTTGCGCCTCGATGACATGCCGCGTCAATAATGACTTGGTTATCATGGTAACCTTGCCTCTGCAAACATCACAGGCTAACAGGCGCTTGAAATTCGGAACGCCGCGATGATCCTTTACCCAGCGATTGATTTGAAAGACGGACAGTGCGTTCGATTGTTGCGCGGCGACATGGCAGCGGCGACAGTTTTCGGCAGCGACCCAGCGGCGCAAGCACGAGCTTTTCAACATGCCGGCTGCGCCTGGCTGCATTTGGTCGATTTGAACGGCGCCTTTGCCGGTCAGTCGGTGAACGGGGCGGCAGTTGAGGAGATTCTGGCGGCCTGTTCGATACCGATGCAACTGGGTGGTGGCATTCGGTCCCTTGAACAAATTGAGACGTGGATCGCTAAGGGCATTTCCCGTGTCATTTTGGGAACCGTCGCTGTACGCGACCCTAACCTGGTGCGACAGGCCGCGAAGGCTTTTCCGGGACGCGTTGCCGTTGGAATTGACGCCCGTGTCGGAATAGTGGCGGTGCAGGGCTGGGCGGAAGCGACCGACATTACGGCGATTGATTTGGCCCGGCGTTTCGAAGATGCCGGCGTGGCAGCAATTATCTATACCGACATCGAGCGTGACGGCGCGATGCAAGGTCCGAATGTGACGGCAACCGCGCAACTGGCGCATTGCGTTTCAATACCGGTCATTGCGTCTGGCGGGGTCTCATCGCTGGCGGATTTGCGAGCCTTGAAGGAATGCGGCGCACCGCTCAACGGGGTGATTTCGGGCAGAGCGCTTTATGAAGGCGCATTGGATGCGGGAATTGCCGCACGATATTTGAAAGCGTGACATGCTCAAAATCCGCGTTATTCCCTGCCTTGATGTAAAAGATGGCCGCGTCGTCAAAGGCGTCAACTTCGCCAATCTGGTCGATGCAGGCGACCCGGTTGCGGCCGCGAAGGCCTATGACTCGGCGGGCGCGGATGAGCTGTGTTTTCTCGACATTTCCGCGACGCTGGAAAACCGCGGTACCTTACACGATCTGGTACGCAAAACCGCCGAACAATGTTTTATGCCGTTGACGGTTGGGGGTGGCGTGCGCCCGCCCGATGATGTGCGGGCATTGCTGTTTGCGGGCGCGGACAAGGTTTCATTCAACTCTTCAGCCGTCGCATGGCCCGATGTGGTGGCTGAGGCGGCAAATCGCTTTGGCAACCAATGTATCGTGGTGGCGATTGACGCCAAAACCACTCGGCCCGGAAAATGGGAGGTTTTCACCCATGGCGGCACGCGGGCGACCGGGATTGACGCAGTGGAATTTGCCCGATTGGTCGAAGCCAAGGGTGCGGGTGAAATTCTGCTGACCTCAATGGACCGCGACGGCACCAAAGGCGGCTATAACTTGCCACTCACACGGGCGATTGCCGATGCTGTTCATATTCCGGTTGTCGCCTCGGGCGGTGTCGGCGAATTGCAGCATCTGGTGGATGGCGTGCAACAAGGCCATGCGTCGGCGGTGTTGGCGGCTTCAATCTTCCATTTTGGCGAATATACCATCAAACAAGCAAAACAATTCATGCGCAATGCCGGTATCGAGGTGCGGATATGAGCGAAGTTCTTGCCCGGCTGGCGGCAACGATTGAGGCCCGAAAGGGTGCCGATCCCGCTTCGTCCTGGACCGCGAAACTGTTGTCGCAAGGCCCGGAAAAATGCGCGCAAAAGTTCGGCGAGGAAGCGCTTGAGGCAATCGTTGAGGCGGTCAAAGGCGACAAGGCACGACTATCGTCCGAAGCGGCCGATGTGCTGTATCATCTGCTGGTCATGCTGGCGTCGCGCGACGTTGATCTGGGCACGGTATTTGATGAACTTGAACGCCGTGAGGGTGACAGCGGCCTGGCTGAAAAAGCGCGGCGCTAACGCAGCCAGAGGCCGGCGGATCTAAGCTTTTTTCGGAAAAACGCCTCGTTTTCCAGCCCGGTCTTGTGGGCAAACATGGCACGGATTTTCAGGGCGGTCTCGCGGCCCAAAATGGAGTGAAACGCCGGACTCTCCTGCAGCAGTTGCCGCATACTCGGCAGTTCAGTCGTTCGTTCAAGGGCCGCAATGGCTTGGTCGTTTTCTCGCGCATAAAACAAACTCGGCGTGCGGTAATGGCAGGTGATCGTCCCGTCGAGCAAACCACTGGGCAGCGCGTCAGCCCCGCCACCAAAGGAATGAATGACCAGCGGCAGAACAATTTGATCCAGCCAAGGTCTCAGTTTTTGCCCAGCAAGTTCCCATGGCGGATCATCGCGCACCGACAACGCGTATTGCAAAAACCGGCGGCCAAATTCTTGCGGCGAATGATGATAAAAATAGCCGGCATTGAAATAGAGATAGCGCTGCCAATCGTCTCTGGCACGGTTCAGGTCCTGCGAACTGACAAAATCCAAACCAAATCTGTCGTAAAGTGATCGCCAGACCCGCGCATGGCCCGGCCAATTGGGCAGCGCTTTCGGCCAAGTCCCCTCGCGCCGCAGCGATGCCGAAGGCCGGTCAAAATCGAACGGCACCTGCGCCAGTTCGCCCAAGAATAGAGTGTCGGTGTCAAAGAAAACAAACGGCTGTTCCGGCAGCAGTCCAATCGCCTCGATCTTGTTGCCATATGGATAGTCGCTACCGAAATACCGGTTGCGCAACGGCACAATTTCCGCACCCATTTCCAACAATTTCGCCCGAACCAAAGCACTGCCTATGCGCGGATCATCCACCCACAACGGCCCCGGCTGCGGCTCGGCCAAAATCACCCGCTGTCCGTTGCCGCAAGCCCGCAGCGAGGCCATGAACAGCAGCGCCTCATATTCCAGCCGCCCGCCCTGAACCACCGCCAGTATGGTGAAATCTGTCCCCATCATCCGCCCAAGAAACCCGCCGCAACTATGATTGCACAAGCACCGCCCCTGCACTATACCCCAAGCCGCTGCACCCGTAGCTCAGCTGGATAGAGCGCTGCCCTCCGA
>JANMOK010000421.1:0-7196 GCA_031369165.1 Paracoccaceae bacterium | reverse complement strand
TTGAAACCTGTGTCGGCTATGGTTCGATCAATGGGCAGAAAGCTGCCGGCAAAACTTGGATCGGGCCAGTTGGAGGTCATGCTGACTTGGGTCTGACGCGCCGCTGGGGCAAAGCGGAATTGCTGCGCCCCACCCATAGTCAGGTCCAGTCGCATATACCCCAGATTTCGCGGGTCACCGAGGGCTGCTTGGATTCCGGGCCAAGCTGACAGGGGTGTTCCCGGCTCCAGGTTGAAAGATGTGTTACCCGCTCTCAGCGTCGCGACGCCTTTGAAAGAACGGGTTTGTGGCAGGAAAATTGCCAAAGTTGCTTGCTGCCATAACGCCGTTTCGCGTTCGGCCAATTGCGATTGGCTGGTGGAAAAATCGAATTTTAGGTCAATGCCAAGTGCGGCGTCAAAAACCGGCACCTCGAAGATGCCTCGGCTGCGCATTTGACTGGCAAGATCGGCGTTGGCCACCAGAGATTCCGGTAGCAAAATCAATGGGTTGCGCATAGCTGTGTGCGGGGTTTTGATCAGGTTGCCGGCTTTGTCCCTGACTTCGGTGAACCAGGTTTCCTGCACCGGCACAATCATCACCGGGCCGCTGACCAGCACCTGACCACCCCAGCTTTGGCTGATTTCAAAATTTGCCTGCGATTGGTAGCTGGCCCGATCCGCGATGACAAAACTGACCAAAAGAAGTGGAATAAACATCAGCAATGTCAATAAGATAAGAACCAGAAGACGGGTGAAGCGGCTGGACAGGCGCGGGATTTTTGGCAATGGGATTTCGGTCATTTGGCGGACTCCTGGATGCAATTGCTTTTTGCATAGCGCCCGTTTGACTGCACAGGGTCAGGACATTCAAAGCAGGTCAGAGCAGTTATTGTGCAATGCACAATGGCATCGGGAAAATGGGCAAAAATACCGTGCACCGGGCGTGCACAATGCGTGCACCGGGCGTGCATACGATTTTTGTGTGAAACAAGTTGTGATTTAAGAGTCTTGTGTTGCGGGTGCGAACGGATTGAACCGAAACTATGCCGACCGGTCGGTTTAATTTGACGGCGAACATCGGGGCTTTTTTTGGCAGACGCGTGGCGGGATTTTACGGCGAGAGTTGGACTGAGTCTTGGCGGCGGCGACAATGAAGGCGGGACCAATGCGTTGAAGGTCTTGGCGACAGTCGCCGGGCCGGTTTCGGGCGAAGTCACGCAGTCCAGCTTTCGCGAATGCGTATACACGGGTTCTTAGGCAGGTGCGCAATAAACGTGTGCTTTGACGTAAAACAGACCGACCGGTCGGTCTGTTCCGGCGGCGAACACGCAAAGGGCGCTTGGCAAATGAACGGTTGGCTGGTTAGCTTGCAGGAGCAGCCGCGCCTTCGGGAACGCTGAGGTTGAAAGACCAAGGCACGGGCGGGGTATCCCCGTCTGCGAACGATGACCTGAACATACGTGGCATAACCTTGGCTTGGCTACGCCAAGAACTGGTTATGCAGAACGAAGAATGGCCGAAGGCGCGGCTGCGTTTGGGAAGGGTCATGCGAAAGAAAACATTCGCGCGAAGTCTGGCGGGCAGAATCGTCAATTCCGCATGGAATTTCGACGCCGTGGCGGCGGATTTGGTGGCCATTTTGCCGCGAAAACTGCGCTGGGCCGCTGGCGAATTGGCTGATGACATCTTCAATCGCTGCAAGAGGCCCTATGCGCCGCCGTTGGCAATTTTGATCACTTACATCGAAAAATCAAATGCGTTTCACAAAGTATTCAGCCAGTTTCAACAGCGGGGTGTTTGGCCACAAGAACCGGAGTCTTCGCCGGAGATGCGCCCGGTGCCAAGTTTTGCTGAATTGCCCATTCCAAGGCTGGTGACGAGCGGGGCGCTGGCGGCTTGGCTGCGCCTTTCGACCGACGAACTGGACTATTTCGCCGACCGGCAAGGCCGGGTTGAAGAAGCGGAGGAAGTTCGCATCAATCACTATTTCTATCACATCCTCGCCAAGAAGTCTGGTGGCCAGCGGCTGATCGAAGCCCCAAAAGCCAGACTGAAAGCCATACAACGACAAATTCTGCACGATATTCTCGACAGAATTCCGCCGCATGGCGACAGCTTTGGCTTTGTGGCGGGGCGCAATTGCACCGACGCGGCGCGACGACATTGCGGCGAGGATGTGGTGGTCAGTTTCGATCTCAAGTCGTTTTTCAACGCGGTGACCAACGCCCGCGTTCACGCGATTTTTCGCTGTCTTGGCTATCCATATGCCGTCGCGCAGGCTTTGACCGGGTTGGTCACTGTGCAAACGCCAAAGCGGGTGTTGTTGCGGATGGAGGCGGATCTGCGCCCGTATTTGACCGCACCGCATTTGCCGCAAGGCGCGCCAACCTCGCCCGCTTTGGCCAGTGCCGCAGCTTTTGGGTTGGATCGGCGTTTGAGCGCCCTGGCGCGGCATTTGACGGCGAATTACAGCCGATATGCCGATGATTTGACGTTTTCGGGCGACCGGTCAATTGTCGCGCCGTTTCTGGGATTGGTGCCAGAAATTGTGCGCAATGAAGGGTTTGCGTTGAACGCGGCCAAAACAAGAGTGATGGCGAGACACGCCGCGCAGGTGGTGACTGGGATTGTGGTCAATGAGCATGTGAATGTGTCACGCGGCGAATATGATCACCTGAAAGCCGTGATCCACGCTTGCGCGAAAAAAGATGATCCGCGCCTTTTTCAACCCGAATTCGTGGCGCGTATCCAGGGCCAGATTGGCTGGGTTGAAACGGTCAATCCGGTTCGCGGCGTTAAACTGCGCGAGAAACTGGAGTTGGCACTGGTGGGTCGGGTCTAGGGCGAGGGGTACTGGCGTTTGGGCAAGCAGATTTTGGGCGCGTGGTTGTGGTAAATGATGGGTGCAAGCACCCATCCTGCAAACAAGGTTTGCCGTTATGGTTTGTTGCGATAGTCTCGCCCGCAAAACCGGAGGAATTCCATGACCATTCATATCGGTGCCAAGCCGGGTGATATTGCCGAGACCGTTCTTTTGCCCGGTGACCCTTACCGGGCGAAATGGGCGGCGGAGACGTTTTTGAAAGACGCCAAACTGGTCGGTGAAGTGCGCGGGATGCTGGGGTTTACCGGATTGTACAAGGGGATTCGGGTGACGATTCAGGGCAGCGGCATGGGGATGCCGTCGCTGTCGATTTATGTCAACGAACTGATCCGCGATTTTGGCGTCAAGACGCTGATCCGCATCGGCTCGGCGGGGGCGATGCAGGCGCAGGTGGCGGTGCGCGATGTGGTGATCGCGATGAGCGCGTGCTCGGTTTCCACCCCGTCACGCACGATCTTGCGCGAGCTGCACTATGCGCCAACGGCGGATTGGAGCCTGTTGCGGGCGGCGGTGGGCGCGGCGGAAAAGCGCGCGGCACCATATCACGTGGGCCAAATTTACTCGTCGGACACGTTTTACGACGAACGTCCTGATCTGGGGGCGGAAATGGCGCGACACGGGGTTTTGTGTGTCGAGATGGAAACGGCGGAATTGTATACCTTGGCGGCGCGATACAAAGTGCGGGCTTTGTCGATTTTGACGATTTCCGACCATCTGATAACCCATGAGGCCTTGCCGGCATCGGAACGCGAACGCAGCTTTGGCGACATGGTCGAGATTGCGCTGGAGGCAGCGTTTGGGTGAGCCGGGGCATCTGGTCCGCCGCGCTTGGGTGCCCGACGAGGTTGAGAGCTATATTCTTGGCGTCGCGGGTGACGTTGCCGGCAGTTCGTCAAATGTCATTTGCGCTCGAATTGACGCCCTGATCGCGCTCAACAGGCAAATCCACGAACGCGAATGTTTCAATTTGAACCCGGCGACCAACGTGATGAACCCGAGGGCCGAGGCGGCTTTGGCGGCGGGTTTGGGGTCGCGGCCATCGCTGGGCTATCCCGGTGACAAATACGAAATGGGCCTGGAGGCGATTGGCGAGATCGAGGTGATCGCGGCAGAGCTGGCCGCCGAGATCTTTCAGGCGAAATATGCCGAAATCCGGGTGGCATCGGGTGCCATGGCGAATCTGTATGGCTTCATGGCGACGTGCAGGCCGGGGGACGTGATCATCGCGCCCCCGGCGTCGATTGGCGGGCATGTAACGCACCATGGCGCGGGTTGCGCGGGGCTGTATGGCTTGGTCGTCCACGAGGCCCCGATCAATGCGGATGGCTATACGATCGATCTGGCGGGGCTGCGGGACCTGGCGCTGCGGGTGCGGCCAAAGTTGATTACCGTTGGCGGCTCGCTGAACCTGTTCGCCCATCCGGTGCGCGAGGTGCGGGCGATAGCCGACGAGGTCGGGGCGTGGGTGCTGTTTGATGCCGCGCATCAATGCGGCATCATTGCGGGCCGGGTCTGGGCCAATCCGTTGAGCGAGGGGGCGCATTTGATGGGGATGAGCACCTACAAGTCGCTGGGCGGGCCGGCGGGCGGGTTGATCGTGACCAATGACGCGGAAATTGCGCGACGGCTGGATGCGATTGCCTATCCGGGGATGACGGCGAATTTCGATGCCGGCAAATCGGCGGCCTTGGCGATTACGCTGCTGGATTGGCGCGACTATGGGGCGGCTTATGCGGCGAAAATGGTCGCCGTGTCGCGGGCATTGGCGAGGGCGCTGAGCGGAATGGGGTTGCCGGTGTTTGGGAGCGAGCGCGGGTTCACGCGCTCGCATCAGTTTGCCATTGCGGCCGCAGGGTTTGGCGGCGGGCAGGCGGCGTCGAAAATTTTGCGCAGAGCCGGATTTCTGGCTTGCGGGATCGGGTTGCCGATTGCAGCCGTTGACGGCGATATGAATGGCCTGCGGATTGGCACGCCGGAACTGGTGCGCTGGGGCGTGACCGAGGCGGATGTGCCGGAACTGGCGGGGCTGATTGTCGAGGGGCTAAGGTCGAATGACCCGGCGGGGGTTGCGGTTAGGGTGGCGGAAATGCGGAAGCGGTTTTCTACGTTGCATTATATGAGAGGTTGATTTGGGGTTTCCCCCCAAACCCCCACGACATTTGGGCCATCCAGGCTTGGCTAGGTGCCGTGGGTGCGAGAGTAACTGGAGTTTGCTGGGCTTTGCCAACCTTTGGGCGGCTGTACCGGTTTGAAGGTTTCCACCAACAGCGGATAACACTGGGTTGCGTCGGAGGAATCTTCCGCCGAGCAATCGCCGCCAGGGCAGGCGGAAAGGGCACCGAGCAGGTCGATTTCAGCGAAGAATTCGAGGAAGTCGCCGGGGCAGACCGGGCTGGCTTTCATAAAATATTGGCCGCTGTTGCGGGTGAATCCGGTGCACATGAAGACGTTGAGCACGTCGTGGATGTGAGACTCGGCCTCGGCCAGCGTCAGCCCGGTTTCGGCGGCCAGGGCGCGGGTGAGGTTGGAGTGGCAGCAGTGATGATAGTCGCGCTGGGTCAGCAGGCGGTGGGTATAGGGGTCGCAGCGGGTGCCGATGACGTCGTGTACCGAGGCGCCGTCCTGGTCGATACCATACCAATCGAGGCTGTCGCCGGTGATCGTCGCCATCGGACGCAGGTGTGGCAAGGTGGACCACATGCGGTCGCCGGTGGTCAGGTGGGTGCCGTGCAGGGCGCGGGTTTTGCCGGAGTAAAAGCTCTCGCTCAGATCATCGGCGGACCAGAGGTTCAGATCGCCGACTTGCGGGCCCTCGGTGCAGGAGATACGAAAAAAGTGACCGGCGCAGACGTGGAAAGTGCGGGCCTCGCGCGGCGGGACCAGGGTTTCGGAGGTTTTGGTGGCCCTGGCGCGAGCGGTCCGGCAGGCGGCGAGATCGGGTTGCGGCAGGATTGCGGTCGGGTAGCAGATGACCGGGCGGGCAGAGCGACGGGTGGCGGCGTCAGCGGGTTCGTGCATGGTGCTCTCGTTTTGGCGAGTTTGGGCGTTAAAAACGCACCCTACATTGCAATGCGGTGCTAGGGCCAGTATTGTGGCGTCGTTCATCATTTTCTGGAGGGCTGGAGTGGAAACTTTGTTTTTTCATCCTCGACAGCCCGGACCCGATGCGGCCCTGCAAGACTGATTGCAGGGCTGGCCAGAGGCGATAATATCGACCGATCAGGTTAGCTCGTTCTGGGTGTTCGCACCCGCACATGCCTATAGGGCAGACGAGGTTACACCATGACAATGATCAATTTGCGCGGCTTGGGCTTTCAATTTGCCGGGCCGCTTTTTGCCAATTTGAACCTGACCATTGGCCCCGGTGACAGGATAGGGCTGGTGGCGGCCAATGGGCGCGGCAAATCGACCTTGCTGCGCTGTTTGGCGGGTGAGATTGAGCCGGTTACCGGCGAGATCACCCGGTCTCGCGGGCTGCGGGCGGGGTATGTGGCGCAGGAGATTCCGCTGGAATTGTTGGGCCTGTCGTTTCGGGTGCTCGTGCAGCGAGCGCTGCTTGATCCGAGTGAAGACTGGCGGGTCGAGGTGGCGCTGGACGAGTTGGACGTGCCCGACGAGTTTCGCGGGCGGCTTCTGCGCGAACTTAGCGGGGGGTGGCAGCGTCTGGCGATGTTGGCGCGGGCTTGGGTGAGCGAGCCGGACGTTTTGTTGCTGGACGAGCCGACCAACCATTTGGACCTGTCGAGGATTGGCAAGTTGCAGGGTTGGCTAAAGGCACTGCCACGCGAATTTCCGGTGGTGATTGCCAGTCATGACCGGGCGTTTCTGGACGAGGTAACGAACCGGACGTTGTTTTTGCGGGCTGAAAAGTCGGCGATGTTTGCGCTGCCGTTCACGCGGGCGCGCGCGGCTTTGGCAGAGGTGGATGCGGCGGATGCGCGGCGATTTGAGAATGATATGGCCAAGGCGCAGCAACTTCGTAAACAAGCGGCAAAGCTGAAGAATATCGGGATCAATTCCGGGTCGGATTTGCTGATCACCAAGACCAAGCAGTTGAAAGACCGGGCGGATCGCATTGAAGAAGCGGCGCGGCCGTCGTTTGCTGATCGGTCGGCGGGAGCGATCAAACTGGGCAACAGCGGCACCCATGCCAAGGCTTTGGTGACGCTGGACGATGCGGTGATTGGCACGCCGGATGGAGGTTTGCTATTCAAGACGGGCAAGTTGTGGATCGAACGCGGCGACCGGGTGGTGCTGCTGGGCCGCAATGGGGTTGGTAAAACGCGGCTGGTCAAGGCTGTGCATGCGGCGTTTGCTGAGGCGGGCGCGAT
>JANMOK010000380.1:0-1622 GCA_031369165.1 Paracoccaceae bacterium | reverse complement strand
TGATTGTCACCTTGTCAGCCTCGCTGATGTATTCGCTGATCTTTGCCCCCACGCTTGGCTCGATGTTCGGCAAAGCCGCCCATACCGGCCCGCGCAAAGACGGCTGGTATATGGCCATCGTGCAGCAAGTCGTGCGCTTTCCAATTGTCGTATTGCTGTTGGCCGTGCTCATCCTTGGTGGCGTCATCTACGGCTACGGCCAAAAAGGTGCCGGCGTCGAATTCTTCCCCAATGTCGAACCCGACTATGGCCAGATGAGCATTGCCGCGCGTGGCAACCTGTCCCTGCAGGAAAAAGATCGTTTGGTGCGCGAGGTTGAGGCCCGCGTTCTGGGCTGGCCGGGGATCAAGACCATCTACACCCGCGTTGGTGGCGGTGGCGGCGGACCCAGCTTTTTTGGCGGCGGCGGGGCCGATGAAATCGGCTCGCTGCAATTCGAATTCGTCAATTGGAAAGAGCGCAAACCGGCATTTGAAATCCTCACCGACCTGCGGGCCGAATTGAAAGATTTCGCCGGTATCGACATTTCCGTCGATGTGCCCGAAGCTGGCCCACCCACCGGCGCGGCGATTCAAGTGATCCTTTCGGCCGCTGACCCCGCAGAATTGAACGCAACGGCGACGATGATCGCCAACTATCTGCGCGCCATCCCGGAAATTCAGGATTTGTCCGACGGCCTGCCGCTACCTGGCATCGACTGGGAATTGCAGATCGACCGTGCCGAAGCCGCCAAGGCGGGCGTTGGCGCGGGCTCCATCGGCACCGTGGTGCAGCTTATCACCACCGGCTTGAAACTCACCGACTATCGCCCTGCCGGTGCCGACGATGCCGTCGATATTCGCCTGCGCATGCCAGAAGACCGCCGGACGCTGAAAGCACTCGATGACCTGCGCGTGCAGACCCAAGCTGGATCGGTGCCAATTTCGAACTTTGTCAAACTGGTGCCCACCGCCAGCGTCGGCAACCTCAATCGGACAGACGGCAAACGCACCATCACGGTTTCCGCAGCGGTGAAGGAAGGTGTGCAAGTTGCTGATATCCAAGCGATTGTTACCGAAGGCGTCGGAAAGCTCGACATTCCGGAATCGATCACTTGGAAAATGGGCGGCTCTGATGAGGAAAGCGCCGCCGCGCAAGCTTTTCTAGGCAAAGCTTTCGGCGCCGCAATATTCCTGATCTTCGTCGTCCTTCTGGCCCAGTTCAACCGCTTCATCTCGGTCGCCTTGGTGCTGTCCGCCGCGCTGATGTCGACCATCGGCGTGTTCTTGGGCCTACTCATTACAGGCCAGCCCTTCAGCATCGTCATGTCGGGCATTGGAGTCATCGCTTTGGCGGGAATCGTGGTCAACAACAACATCGTGCTGATCGACGCCTATCACCATCATCGCAACGAAGGCATGGATAAACGCGAAGCTGTGATCCAGACCTGCCGCGAACGCGCCCGTCCCGTGGTGCTGACCGCCGCCACTGCCATCCTCGGCGTGTTCCCCATCGCCTTTGGCTGGAACCTCGAACTCTTGAACCAGGAAGTCACCATCGGTGCCCCCTCGACGCAATGGTGGATCGCCCTCTCCTCCGCCATCGTCTTTGGTCTGTCGTTTTCGACCATTCTGACGCTGGTG
>JANMOK010000360.1:0-2784 GCA_031369165.1 Paracoccaceae bacterium | reverse complement strand
AATCGCCTTGTCCGCCGATGGTGACGGGGTGAAGATTATCGAGCTTTAGCGTAACCCCACCACAATGGAATTTTGCGCCCCACGGATGGTCACCGAACCCAAAGCCGCAGCCTCGCCGCGAGTGAAATAACCAACCGCCACAATCGCGCGGCTGGCTTGGCTTCCCACATCACTTTCTGGCTGAACCACGCGAAACTCAAGGTGGGAAAAACCCCCATCCGTACCATAAATCGCCCGCAAATCGGCTTGATAGGCACCCTGGGCCAGGGCCAAACCGGTAGCGTGGATAATGACTCCATCGGGCGTGCGGTCGGCGCGGGCGTTGAGCAGTTGGGGTACCAGCGACGAGCCATCATCGACGACCTGTGCTTCCACAGGGGATGCTGGACGGGATCCACCGCCAAACCAGTTCAGCGGGTTCAGCGACCGCCACGAACAGCCGCCAAGCAAAACCGCACATAAAACAATTGAAACCACCGATTTCATTCTAAAACGCCCCCGTTCGACATCGCTAAAGCGATAGACCGGCATTGGCGAAAAAGAAAGAGCGATGACTGTGGCGATGCCCGCGCGTCTGGACCTTGGCCCTTGCAGCGCTTACATGCCCACAGCAGGAGAATATCGTGGCCAGCGCCGAGTTTGAAACCATAGCCGATGATTTCGCCTTCCTGGACGATTGGGAAGACCGTTACCGCTATATCATCGAACTGGGCCGCAAAATGCCGCCGTTTGCCGAGACGCTGAAAACGGCCAATTTCAAGGTCGATGGTTGCGCCAGCCAAGTTTGGATCGTTCCAAATGTCACCGGCACGGGAAAATCCGCGACTTTCGGCTTTTCCGGCGAAAGCGATGCCCTGATCGTGCGCGGTTTGATTGCCGTTTTGCACGCGCTCTACAACAATGTGCCAGCGCAGGACGTTGCAAACATTGACGCCGTGGCCGAACTGGGCAGATTGGGGCTTGACCAGCATCTGTCTTCGCAACGATCTAACGGGCTCAGGGCGATGGTGGTGCGCATCCGGTCCATCGCCGCCGCCCTGGCCAATGAGGGACAATGAATGAGCGATTTATTGAGCAAATTACTGGTCGAACGCGACTGGCTGCTGGCCGACGGCGCCACCGGCACTAACCTGTTTGCCATGGGTCTGGAAGCGGGCGAAGCGCCGGAATTGTGGAACGAAACCGCGCCGGAAAAAATTCGCGCGCTGTATGACGGCTCGATCAACGCGGGCTCCGATATTTTTCTGACCAATTCGTTTGGCGGCACCCGGGCGCGATTGAAATTGCACGAAGCACAGGACCGGGCGTTTGATCTCAACCGGATCGCCGCCGAAATCGCCCGTGAAGCGGCGGATGCGTCCGGTCGGCAAGTTGTGGTTGCCGGATCGGTTGGCCCGACCGGCGAAATCATGCAACCGGTTGGAAGTCTCAGCATCGAAGATGCGGCCGAGATGTTTGAAGAACAGGCCGCCGGTTTGTTGGCCGGCGGTGTCGATGTTCTGTGGCTCGAAACCATTTCCGCGCCCGAGGAATATCAGGCGGCGGCTTTGGCCTTCGAACGGCTGAACGCGCCTTGGTGCGGCACGATGAGCTTTGATACCGCCGGGCGCACCATGATGGGCATTACCTCGACGGTGATGATCGATATGGTCGCAGCCCTGCCGCATCAGCCGTTGGCGATTGGCGCCAATTGCGGGGTAGGGGCGTCCGATTTGATCCGAACCGTGATGGGGTTCGCCTCAAAATCACCGGCCTTGCCGCTGATTGCCAAGGGCAACGCCGGCATTCCCAAATATGTGCAAGGCCACATCCACTATGACGGCACCCCCGATTTGATGGCGCAATACGCCATCATCGCCCGCAACGCCGGGGCCAGGATTATCGGTGGTTGCTGCGGCACCATGCCCGAACATTTGCTGAAAATGCGCGCGGCGCTGGAAAGCACGCCCAAAGGCCCGGCACTTCCCTTGGAAGCGGTCGAAATCGCTTTGGGCAATTTCTCCTCGGCCTCCGACGGCACCGGTGAGAACAAAGGTCCAACCCGCGAACGCAATCGCCGTCGCGGTTAAGTCGCCCATTGACTTGCATTTGTCGTTGCGGGCGAAGATAAGCCTGCAACTTCTGCCAAGTCTCAAACGTGGCTGCCTGCGCCAAGTTTTGGGAAACAAAGGGAATTTCCATGTCGGAACCTGATGACATCATCCTGAGCGAACTTTCCGACGAGGAACTTGTGCCGCAAATGCACGACGATTTGTATGACGGGTTGAAGGAAGAAATCGAGGAATCGGTTCACATTCTGCTGGAGCGTGGCTGGACGCCCTATGATGTTTTGACCAAGGCTTTGGTCGAAGGCATGCGGATTGTCGGTATCGACTTCCGCGACGGTATTCTGTTTGTGCCCGAAGTACTGCTGGCCGCCAATGCGATGAAGGGCGGCATGTTCATTCTCAAGCCATTGCTCATCGAAACCGGGGCACCGCGTCTGGGCAAGATGGTAATCGGCACCGTAAAAGGCGACATCCACGACATTGGCAAGAATCTGGTGGCGATGATGATGGAAGGCGCGGGGTTCGAGGTGATCGATCTGGGCATCAACAATTCGGTCGATAAATACCTCGATGCCGTTGACCGCGAACAGCCCGATATTCTGGGCATGTCGGCGCTTTTGACCACGACGATGCCCTATATGAAAGTGGTGATCGACACCATGATCGAGCGCGGTATGCGCGATGATTACACGGTTTTGGTCGGTGGTGCGCCGTTGAACGAGGAATTCGCCAAGGC
>JANMOK010000406.1:0-16630 GCA_031369165.1 Paracoccaceae bacterium | reverse complement strand
GTTGAACAGGTCGGTATAGACCTTGCGCCCCGCCAGCGCTGACACGGATAGCGGCGTCACAAATTCCGCCCCGGCTTTGGTCAAGACAGGCGTCACCGAAGCGCCGCGTTCGCGCAGACGACGGATCAGGTCAAGCGATTTATAGGCGGCGATGCCGCCACCGATGACCAAAAGGACTTTGCGACCCGAGAGCATGGAGTTCCTTTGTGACGAACGAACTTGGCTTGTTGTAAGTGGAATACATGTGTCGGGCAAGATAGCGGTAGGTCGAAAGCCGCGCTAGAGGGGAACTAAGTTCAATCCAATCCATCCACGAAGGATAGCGCCATGACTCATGCCTTTTTCGCCACGTTTCACGATTTGAAAGGCAAGTCGGTGTATATCACCGGCGGCGGCTCGGGGATTGGCATGGATTTGACCGAAGGGTTTCTGGAGCAAGGCTGCAAGGTCGCCTTTGTGCAACGATCCGACGCCACCGAATTTGTGCGCGAGATGGAGGATAGACACGGCAACAAGCCTTTGTTCATCAAATGCGACATCACCGATACCGCGGCCCTGAAACGCAGCATGGACCAAGCGGCCGAGGCGCATGGGGATGTAACCGTGCTGGTTAACAATGCCGCCAATGATATGCGTCATGGGATTGACGGGTTCAGCCGTGAAGATTGGGACAAGATGCTTGCCATCAACCTGACGCCGCATTTCTTTTCCGCGCAACACTTGGCACCGGGAATGCGCAAGGCGGGGGGCGGGTCGATTATCAATTATTCCTCGATTTCTTATATGATGGGAAATGGCGGATATGTGTCTTACACTGCTGCCAAGGCGGGGATTACCGGCCTGACGCGCGGGTTGGCGCGGGATTTGGGCAAGGACAAAATCCGGGTCAATGCCGTGATGCCGGGGTGGGTTTTGACGCAAAAGCAACGTGATTTGTGGGCCAAGCCGGAAGCTCTGGAAGCGCATATGAAACGGCAGGCCCTGCCCGACTACATGGTTGGCCGTGATATGGTGGGGGGCACATTGTTCCTGGCATCTGACACGTCGCGGATGATGACGGGACAAGCCTTGGTCATCGACGGTGGCGTTGTCGTTTCGGGATGATCAAACCTGATTGGATCGCGGTTGACTGGGGCACCTCGAACCTGCGGGTTTGGGCGATGGGCGCTTCTGGCGTTCTGGCCAAGGCCGCCAGCGACAGAGGCATGGCCTCGCTGCAGCGCGTCCAGTTTGAAGGGGCGCTGCTTGAATTGATCGAGCCGTGGCTGCTGCCCGGCCACGTAACCACGGTTATCGCGGCGGGCATGGTAGGGGCGCGACAGGGCTGGATCGAGGCACCCTATGCCAGGGTGCCAACGGTGCCTTTGCAGCGTGGTTTGATGGTTTCACCCCGCGGCGACCTGCGCATCCATGTGCATATTTGCCACGGCCTGTCACAAGCCAAACCCGCCGATGTCATGCGCGGCGAGGAAACCCAGATCGCTGGTTTGTTGGCGCTCGACCCCAATTTTGACGGAGTTGTATGTTTGCCGGGAACGCACACGAAATGGGCGGAAGTCTCGGCCGGGGAAGTGTGCAGTTTTGTTTCGGTGATGACCGGGGAAATGTTCGCGTTGCTGTCAAAACAGTCGGTATTACGTCATTCGGTCGGAACCGGCGGCTTTGCTGAGGCGGCGTTTATTGAGGCGCTGGACGCTGCGTTGACGCAACCGCAGTCGATAGCGACGCGGCTGTTTCCGTTGCGGGCCGAAGGATTGGTCGGGGAATTGTCGCCGGTGGTGGCGCGTTCGCGGCTGTCTGGCCTGCTCATCGGCATCGAACTGGCGGCAACGAAACATTGGTGGCTTGGGCGAAAAATCGCCATTGTCGGCACGCATTCCCTGGCGCGCACCTATGGCACGGCTTTAGCGCATGTGGGTGCTGCGCCGGTGATATTGGATGGAACGGACGTGACTTTGGCGGGGTTGAAAGCGGCCTATGACGCGGTGCGCTCGGGCCAGAATTGAATGAATATCCCCACCGTGATCATGTAAAGCGAGGTCACGATCAGGCCCAGACCGGCCAGATAGGGCGTGTGGAAATCCGCGGTGATTGTCCACAAGGCAAAGCCGCACCACGCCAATGTGACCGGCATGGAGAGCCAGCGCAGCCGTTCTGTGCGCACCGGGTGGATGAATTTCAGCGAGAAAAACTGCGCCAAGGCAAGAATGAGGACGACGGCAATCATCACGGGTGGCGGCGGCAACAGGGCGAAGAACACCAGCACAACCATATTCCAAGTACTTGGAAAGCCGGAAAAGGAATTGTCGGGCGTTTTCATGCGCGTATCGGCGAAATACATGGCGCTGGTGGAAACGATGATGATGGCCAGAAACCAGCCTTGCCACGCTGGCATCAGATGCGCTTGCGCCAAAGCATAGGCCGGGATGAAGGCGTAGGTCAGGAAATCAACAATCAGATCCAGCAGGATGCCGTCCCAGTTGGGCGCATATTTTTTGGCCTGCGCAGCGCGGGCCAAGGGACCGTCGATGCCGTCAACAAATAGCGCCAGACCCAGCCAGATGAACATCCATTTCCAATCCTGGGCGGCGGCGGCCAGCATGGCAAACAGGGCTATGGCCGCGCCAGAAGCGGTTAGAAGGTGGACACAGAAGGCCAGCGTCTGTTTGGTCATCGCGCCGTCATACGATGGATTTTCGGGCGTGAACAGCTAATCACGACCGCCGCCCGAGTTTCGCAATTTGCGCTCCAATGCCCGCAAAGCCAGAGACAGGCCAATTGTCATCACCAGATAGACATAGGCGACGATGTTGTAGGTCTCGAAAAAGCGGAAATTGCCGGCGGCATAGACCTTGCCGAGCTGGGTGATATCGGCGACGCCCAGCACCGAGACCAGCGAGGAATCCTTGATCAGGGCGATGAAGTCGTTGACGAGCGGCGGCAGGATGGTGCGCATGGCTTGCGGAAACACGATCAGGCGAAACCGGTGCCAGCCGGTCAGGCCGAGGGCTTGGGCGGCTTCGATCTGGCCCTTGTCCACCGACAGGATGCCGGCGCGGAACACCTCGGCGATGAACGCAGAATAGCCGATGGCGAGTGCCAGGATAGCCCGCCACATCAGCGACAGATCGCGGGTGCGGATCGGGCTGGTGCCGAGAGCGTCGGCCAGCGCGTTATAGCCTGCCACCAGCGCCGGTGCCCCGACAAAGGCGATGTAGAACAGCAGCACCAGAATGGGGATGCCGCGAATGATTTCGACGTAGAAGCGCGCCATTTGCCGCAAGATCAAGAAGCGCGACAATGTGGCGACCGCCAACAAAAGTCCGCTTACCGATGCGATGGCGAATGCCGCAAGCGTGACGAAAATGGTGATGCCAATGCCCTGCGCGATTTTGCTGAGCACCTGCGCATACAGATCGTCGATCAGCACCCGCCACAACAAATACAGGCCGATGGCCAGTGTCAGCACAAGCCAATAGGGGAAGTCGTTTTGGTTTTGGGGATTGTTCATCGAGAATGCGGCCCCGGATCAGGTCCGGGGCTGCGGGATCATCGGCTCAACTGCCGAATTTGTAGTCGAGGAACCATTTCTTGTTCAAAGCGTCGATGGTGCCGTCTTCTTTCATCGAAGCTATTGCCGCATTGATCGGGGCGACAAGCTCGGAACCTTTGGGGAAGATGAAACCGAAATCTTCGCTGCCCATCGCTTCGCCGACAAGTTTGAGAGCATCGGGTTCCGCCGCGACATAGCCCGCGCCAGCGGTGCCGTCCGTCAGCACGACGTCAACGTCGCCCGATTTTAGCGCCTGCACGGTGGCACCGAAAGTTTCAAACAATTTTATCCGCGGGTTCGCCTCGTCGCCGTCGAGCATGTTGTAAACCGCGACATAGAACGGCGTCGTGCCCGCCTGTGCGCCGACCAGGCCGTCGGTGAAGGCGGCGAAGCTGGCCCCATCCGTAAAGCGCGTTTCATCGGCGCGCACCAGCATGAACATTTCCGAGCGCATGTAGGGATCGGAAAAATCGACCTGGCCCTTGCGTTCGTCGGTGATGGTGATGCCGGTCATCCCCATGTCATAGACGCCCTCGGACACCGAAGGGATCATCGCGTCCCAGCTGGAATTCAGGATGGTGATGGAAAAATTCAGCCGCTTGGCAATTTCAGCCGCAGCATCATATTCCCAGCCAATCGCCGTGCCGGAGGCATCGACAAACTGCAGCGGCGGATAGGCATTTTCGGTGACGATCACCACTTCGCGCCCGCCCAGATCGGGCAGATCTGCGGCAAAGGTTGCGCTGGCCATCAGCATGGCCGAGGTGAATGCGGCAAGAATTTTCATGGATGAGTCTCCCCTGTTCTCTGGCGGTGACTGTGCCGCAGGCTGGGGGTTGGCGGCAAGTTCTTTCAGTCGAATTCCGACAGGATTGCCCGGACGA
The DNA here is from genome assembly GCA_031369165.1 of Paracoccaceae bacterium. Classification (GTDB taxonomy): domain Bacteria; phylum Pseudomonadota; class Alphaproteobacteria; order Rhodobacterales; family Rhodobacteraceae; genus JANMOK01. The sequence goes on along the minus strand of JANMOK010000406.1, from coordinate 12,193 downwards.
CGCCCTTTGGGTCTGCGGCAGCCCAGATCGGGCGTCCGATGACGAGATGATCGGCCCCGGCTCGCAAGGCGGCCAGCGGTGTGGCGACACGTTTTTGGTCATTGGCGGCGGCGCCAGCGGGGCGAACGCCGGGGGTGACAATCAATTTGCCTTTGGCTTCGGGCAAGGCGCGGATCAGGGCCGTTTCCTGCGGAGAGGCAATCACCCCATCCGCCCCGGCGATGAAAGCCCGGCGGGCGCGTTCGACGATGATGTCTTGCACCGAACCATCACGGATCATCGCCGCATCCAGGTCAGTGCGGTCCAACGACGTCAGGATGGTGACGCCGAGGATTTTGGTTGCGGCCTGCCCCCTGCCCTTGACCGCCGCCGCGACCACCTGCGGGTCACCGTGGACGGTAAGGAAATCGAGGTCGTATTGCGCCAGGCCGCGCACGGCGGCTTCAACGGTCGCGCCGATGTCGAACAGTTTCATATCAAGAAAAATGCGTTTTCCGGCGGATTTAAGTTCGTCCGCCAACGCCAACCCGCCGCCCGTCAACATGCCGAGGCCGATCTTGTAGAACGAAACGTCATTGGCCAAGGTTTCGACCAGCCGCAAGGCGTCCAGCGCATTGGGCAGGTCTAGAGCAACAATCAGGCGGTCATCAGGCATTTGGCTCCTCCGGCTCTTGCTTTGCCGGTATGGGCGGCGAAACACAAGGTTGCGCGCAGGAATTGTGCAGTGAAGAAGTGATGCAGCACCCTTGCCGGATTGAATTGCCGCCCCCAAATACAGCCAAAGGCCTGCGGACGGGATGTGCCATTCGGGCATCTTGAGGGCGGGCGCTGATGTGGGGGATGTGAGCCATGAACTTTGAGAAGTTCACCGAGCGGGCGCGCGGGTTCGTGCAAGCGGCACAAATGATTGCCCAGCGCGAAAATCACCAACGGTTTCTGCCCGAACATATGTTGAAGGCCCTGCTGGATGACGACCAGGGCCTGGCGGGAAATTTGATCCGCTCCGCGGGAGGCGATGCGGCTTTGGTGCGTCAGTCGGTGGAATTGGCCTTGGCCAAACAGCCGAAAGTGATCGGGCAGGACCAGCTGTACATGGACGGCGCGACGGCGAAAGTGTTTGACGAGGCCGAGAAGCTGGCGACGAAAGCCGGGGATTCGTTTGTGCCGGTTGAACGATTGCTGACCGCATTGGCGGTGACCAAATCCGAGGCGGAAAAAGCCCTGAAAGCCGGTAACGTGACGGCACAGGGCCTGAACGCGGCGATCAACGACATTCGCAAGGGCCGCACCGCGGATTCCGCCAGCGCCGAGCAAAGCTACGACGCGCTGAAGAAATACGCTCGCGACCTGACCGAAGCGGCGCGCGAGGGCAAGATCGACCCGATCATCGGCCGCGACGAGGAAATTCGCCGCACCATGCAGGTGCTGACCCGGCGCACCAAGAACAATCCGGTGCTGATCGGCGAGCCGGGGGTGGGCAAGACGGCGATTGCCGAGGGACTGGCGCTGCGCATTGTCAACGGCGATGTGCCCGATTCGATTGCCGGCAAGCGGCTGATGGCGCTGGATATGGGGGCGGTGATCGCCGGGGCAAAATATCGTGGCGAGTTCGAGGAGCGTCTGAAGGCGGTGCTGGCCGAAGTGACGGCGGCAGCGGGCGAGATCATCCTGTTCATCGACGAGATGCACACGCTGGTTGGTGCCGGCAAGGCCGACGGGGCGATGGATGCCTCCAACCTTCTCAAACCGGCGCTGGCGCGCGGTGAATTGCATTGCATTGGCGCAACGACGCTGGACGAATACCGCAAACATGTGGAAAAAGACGCGGCTTTGGCGCGGCGGTTTCAGCCGGTGATGGTTTCGGAACCGACGGTTGCCGATACTATTTCCATCCTGCGCGGCATCAAGGAAAAATACGAGCTGCACCACGGCATCCGCATCATGGATTCGGCCCTTGTGGCGGCGGCAACGTTGTCGCATCGGTATATTTCCGACCGTTTTCTGCCCGACAAGGCGATCGACTTGATGGACGAGGCGGCGTCGCGGCTGCGGATGGAAGTGGATTCCAAGCCCGAAGAGCTGGACGCCATCGACCGCGAATTGATGCAGAAGCAGATCGAGGAAGCGGCGCTGGAGAAGGAAAAGGATGCCGCCTCCAAAGATCGGCTGACAACATTGAAACGCGAGTTGTCCGAATTGAAACAGCGTTCCACCGATATGACCGCGCGTTGGCAGGCCGAACGCGACAAGCTGGCGGGGGCGCGTGACATCAAGGAAGCATTGGATCAGGCACGCGCCCAACTGGCACAGGCGCAGCGCATGGGCGACTTCGCCAAAGCGGGCGAGTTGACTTATGGCGTCATTCCGGGTCTGGAAAAGCGGCTGGTCGAGGCCGAGGCTGCGGGCACCGACGTGATGGTCGAGGAAGCGGTGACGCCCGAACATATCGCCGGGGTGGTCGAGCGTTGGACCGGGATCCCTGTCAATCGGATGCTGGAAGGCGAGCGCGCCAAACTGTTGCGCATGGAAGCCGAGATTGGCAAACGGGTGGTCGGTCAAGCTGCGGCGGTTACTGCCGTTGCCAATGCGGTGCGCCGGTCGAGGGCGGGGTTGTCTGACCCCAATCGCCCAATGGGATCGTTTTTGTTTCTGGGGCCAACCGGCGTTGGCAAGACCGAATTGACCAAGGCTTTGGCGGCGTTCCTGTTTGACGACGACACGGCGATGGTGCGGGTCGATATGTCGGAATATATGGAAAAACACTCGGTTGCCAGCCTGATTGGCGCTCCGCCGGGCTATGTCGGCTATGACGAAGGCGGCGCTTTGACCGAAGCGGTGCGGCGGCGGCCCTATCAGGTGGTGCTGTTTGATGAGGTTGAAAAGGCGCATCCCGATGTGTTCAACGTGTTGCTTCAGGTGCTTGACGACGGGCGGCTGACCGATGGCCAGGGCCGGGTGGTCGATTTTCGCAACGTGCTGATCGTGCTGACTTCGAATCTGGGGGCGCAGGTGGGTGAGAGCGAGACCGACAAGGCTGCGATATCTGGTGCTGTTCGGGCACATTTCCGGCCTGAGTTCCTTAACCGGCTGGATGAGCAGATCATCTTCGAGCGGCTGTCGCGCGCCGACATGGACGCGATTGTTACGATCCAGCTCGGGCTGTTGGAAAAACGGCTGGAGGGGCGGAAAATCGCGCTTGATATCGATGCCTCGGCGCACAAATGGCTGGCCGATCAGGGGTATGATCCGGTCTATGGCGCGCGGCCGCTGAAACGGGTGATCCAGCGCGAGCTGCAGAACCCGCTGGCCGAGTTGCTGCTGTCGGGCGAGGTGCTGGATGGATCGATGGTCGCGGTAACCGCTGGCGTCGGCGGTTTGAGCGTTGGCGGTCATGTCAAAGAGGTGGCGCGGCCGAAACTGGTGCATTGACAGCGCGGGGGCCGCTGCCCCCGCACCCCCGCGAGTATTTAGGCTCCAAAGACGCAAAGCATTCCTTAATCTTTTCGTCGCAGCATGAAAGTGCGGAACAGGCTGGAGAGCCGATGGCCGCCGACGAAGACGACGCCCCGCCCGGACCGCTTGTCCAGCGGGGCGTTTTGTCTTTGGAGCGGAAATACTCCCGAGGGGGTGCGGGGGACTGGCAGTCCCCCGCTTCAGGCGCGGCGTCTCTCAATCGCTTCCCATATCTTGGCGGCGACATTGATGCCGTCGAAGCGCTCGAGTTCCTGAATGCCGGTCGGCGAGGTCAGGTTGATTTCGGTTAGCCAGGTGCCGATCACGTCGATGCCGACGAAAATCTGGCCTTTTTCGCGCAAGCGCGGCCCGATGGCGGCGCAGATTTCGCGGTCGCGTTTGGTTAATTGCACTTTTTCCGGCCGTCCGCCGACATGCATGTTGGAGCGGGTCTCGCCCGGTTGCGGCACGCGGTTGATGGCACCGACGGCTTCGCCGTCGACCAGGATGATGCGTTTGTCGCCCTTGGCGACGTCGGGCAGGTATTTCTGGGCGATCAAAGGCTCACGGTTGATGCCGGTGAACAGTTCGTGCAAGGCGCTGAGGTTGCGGTCATTGGGGTCAAGGCGAAACACCCCTGCCCCGCCATTGCCGTAGAGCGGCTTCAGGATGATGTCGCCGTGCTGGTGTTTGAAATCGCGCAATGTCGCCAGATCGCGGGCGATCATGGTGGGCGGGGTCAGGTCGGGGAATTGCAGGACCAGCAGTTTTTCGGGATAGTTGCGCACCCAGGCCGGATCATTCACGACCAGCGTTGCCGGATGGATCAGGTCCAGAATGTGCGTGGTGGTGATATAACCCATGTCAAACGGCGGGTCCTGGCGCAGCCAGACGACGTCCTGTGAAGCCAAGTCAATGGTTTGTAGGTCGCCAAGGGTATAATGGTTGCCAATCTCGCGCCTGACGCTCAAAGGCCAGCCGCGGGCCGTTACGCGGCCCTGGTCGAAGGCAAGTTTGTCGGGTGTGTAATAGAAAAGGGCATGGCCGCGCGCTTGGGCTTCTTCGGCGATGCGAAAGGTGGAATCGGCGTTGATGTTGATGGACTGGATCGGGTCCATCTGGATGGCGACGTGCAGGGTCATGTGTCCCTCAGACGAAAGAGTTGCGCCAGAGGTGGCGCAGGTTCAGCGCCGATGCAAGGGGCCGGGAAAATTATGCGTCAAAGCTGAGGGCGTTCTCGAGGACTTCGCTGTTGCCCTGGCGGTCGACCAGTACGACGTCAAAACGGATGTCGTCGCCTTGCCGGCCTTCGCGTTCCAGCCATGCTTGCGCGGCTAGGGCGAGACGGGCCGATTGCCGGGGCGAGACAGAATAGGCGGCATCAGCAAGGGTGCGCCGGGCCTTCACTTCGACAAAGACGGTTTGGTTGGCATCGCGGAAGATCATGTCAATTTCGCTGCCGCCAATTCGGGTGCGCTGGCCAAGGAGTGATGCCGAGCGCCCGAGATAGATTTGCGCAGCCAAGCCTTCAGCCATGATGCCGTTGTAGTGGGATTGCTGGCCAGTGGCGCTGCGATTCATTTCAGGACGTCTTTCAATTCCAGGGCGCGGGCATAAAGCAGCTTACGCGGCAAGGACAGTTTAGTGGATAGATTCGTTGCAGTATCGTTAACGGATTGTGTCTTGAGCGCGGCAAGCAGGCAGGCGTCGATGGTCTCGGGCGATGTCACCTGGCGTTCCGGCGGCCCGATGACCACGACAAACTCGCCTTTCAAGGTCATTTCCGCCACGGAATTGCAGAGGTCCTGCAGAGAGCCGCGACGAATTTCTTCAAATTTTTTGGTTAATTCCCGGCAGATGGCGGCAGGACGGTCGCCGAGTTCGGCGGACATGTCAGCAAGCGCGGCAAGCAGGCGGTTGGGTGATTCGAAAAAGACCAGGGTGGCGGGCACTTGGGCCAAATCCCGCAAGGCACTGCGCCGGGTCGTGGCTTTCGGCGGCAGGAAGCCTGCGAACAGAAACCGGTCGGTCGGCAATCCGCAGAGCGTGAGCGCGGCGAGGAGTGCCGAAGCTCCGGGGGCCGAGGTTACCGGCAATCCCTCGGCGATGAATGCCTGCGCCAGTTTATAGCCCGGATCGGCGATCAAGGGCGTGCCGGCGTCCGAGACATAAGCCAGTGACTTGTTATCGCGCGCCAAAGCCAGCAGCCGCGGTCGCTGGGTTGCTCCATTGTGATCGTGGTAGGGCAGCAATGGCCGTCCATTCAGGGCGATGCCGTGAATGTCCAGCAGTTTGCGCGCCTGCCGCGTGTCTTCTGCGGCAATGACATCGGCGCGTGCCAGAATATCCAGCGCGCGCAGGGTTATGTCGCCTGCCGTGCCGATCGGGGTTGCAACCAGATAGAGCCCGGCCTGAATGGGTGGGTGTTGTAAAATCACATGCCTGTCCGTCGTTTACTTGGGCTGGGCTTGGTCTTACACGTTTGCCAAAGCCGAGTCAGCAACCGGTTGGATGGGGATGCATGAGAAGAATGGCGTCAAGGTTTTTTTGGCCGATAATTGCAGGGCTTTTTCTGGTGGCCTGCGAGAATATCGCGCTGCCAGGTTCGAGCGGGAACGTCGATGTCAGCGGGGCGGTTGTTGTCGGGCTCCTGCTGCCAACGGCGGCAGAAAATCCGCAAGATGCGCAACTCGGCGCGGCATTGGCAAGCGCGGCGCGCATGGCTCAAAACGATGTCACCGGAGCAGATATTGATCTGCGCATTTATCCGACCGCTGGCGATTCCAGCAGCGCCGCCGCAGCCGCCCGCCAGGCGATAGCCGATGGCGCCAAGGCTTTGGTTGGCCCGCTGTTTGCCAGCGAAGCCGCAGCCGTCGGCCCATTGGCCCGCGCCGCTGCCGTGCCGGTTCTCAGCCTCTCCAACAATACATCAGTTGCCGGTGGCGGGGTTTATGTTCTGGGGGTCACCTATGCCTCGGTGGCCGATCGTCTGGTTGGGTTTTCTGTCGCACGCGGATTGCGCAACATCGGTATCGTGTATCAAGACGGCGTCGATGGCGCGGCGGGACGTGCCGCGATCGAGGCAGCGATTGCCAAGAGCAGCGCCAGTTTGGCGGCCGCCGCGTCCTATCCATTGACGGTCGACGGCATCGGCGCGGCAAGCGGCGGCATTGCCGCGCAAATGAAATCAACCGGGGCCAACGCGGTATTTTTTACCGACACGCCGACCGGCGGTCTGGGGTTTGTCACCGCCGGCCTGCGCGCGGCGGGACTGGGTGCCAGCGCCTACCAATTCATCGGCCTGACGCGCTGGGATGCCAGCACCGATGCATTGGCGCAGCCCAGTTTAGGCGGTGGCTGGTTCGCCTTGCCTGACCCTGCCCTGACCAGCCAGTTTGAAAGCCGCTACCTTGCGGCCTATGGCGAAGCGCCGCATGACCTTTCGGGTGTCGCCTACGATGCCGTTGCTGCCGTGGGGGCGATGCTGAGCGCGGCGCGCCTGATCGACGACCACGATCCGTTTGCGCTGGCGCGGATCACCGATCCCGCCGGTTTTGCCGGGGTGAACGGGGTTTTCCGCCTGTTGGCAGACGGCAGTAACGAACGCGGTCTGGCAGTCATGCAGGTCAGTGCCGGCGCGGCAACAATCGTCGATCCGGCACCGCGCAGATTTGGCGGGCCGGAGAGCTGAACGCCATGCAACAAGCGGCGCTGCGCGGCGCGGTCTTTGGCCTGTTTCTTGCTGGCAGGACGCCCGAAAACCGACGCCGCGAGGCATTGCTGCGGCTCAAAGACTTTCTGGCGATTGAACGGGCCCGAACGGCAGAGCAATTGCGCATCGACCCTTATGGCGCCCCCAGCGCCATCCGCGGCTATTGCGACATGACTGATGCCGTCGTTCAAACGGTTCTGGACTTGGTGCAGACGCATATCCATCCGTTGCCCAACCCGACAACGGCGCAGCGCATTTGCGCGGTAGCGGTCGGTGGCTATGGACGGGCGGAGATGGCACCGTTTTCCGATGTCGATTTGCTGTTTCTGACCCCCTATAACCAGACTGCCTGGGGCGAAAGCGTGATTGAAAGCACGCTATATCTGCTGTGGGATCTTAAGCTGAAAGTCGGCCATTCGGTGCGCACGATCGACGATTGTTTGCGGCTGGCCAAACAGGATTTTACCATCAGAACCTCGCTTTTGGAGCATCGCTTCCTTTGGGGGCACCTGCCCTTGGCGCAGGCATTGGACGAACGGCTGTGGCGAGAGCTGTTCCAAAACACCGGACCGGAATTTGTCGAGGCCAAGTTGCTAGAACGTGCCGAACGGCACGATCGACAGGGTGGATCTCGCTATCTGGTCGAGCCGAATGTGAAGGAAGGCAAGGGCGGGTTGCGAGATTTGCAGACGCTGTTCTGGATTGCCAAATATCTGCACAACACCAAACAGAATGCCGAATTGGTTGGCCTGGGCGTGTTCTCGCAAGATGAATATGCGGTGTTTGTCAAAGCCGAAGCTTTCCTGTGGACGGTGCGGTGCCAACTGCATCTTTTGGCCGAACGCGCCAACGAGCAATTGTCGTTTGACACCCAAACCGAAATTGCGCTGGCCTTGGGGTTCAAAGACAGTGGCGGCCAAAGGGCGGTTGAGCGGTTCATGCAGACCTATTTCATCCACGCCCGCGAAGTGGGTGAATTGACCCGGATTTTTCTGGTTGCTCTGGAAGAGCAGCATGTGAAAAAACGGCCCAAACTGCGGCAATCAATTTTGAACATGTTTGGCTTTGGCCGCGATTCTACGGCGACGGGGTTTCGTCTGCATAACGGGCGGTTGGACGCGGCGGACCCGGTAGAATTTGCCCAAGACCCGGTGAATTTTCTGCGTCTGTTTGAAGAAGGCGTGCGGTCGGACCTGCAAATTCACCCCGATGTCATGCGCCTAGTAACCAAAAACCTGAACCGCATTGACGCAGAGGTTCAAACCGACCCGGAGGCCAACCGGATTTTCCTGGAAATGCTGCTCAGCCGCAACAACCCGGATCGCACGTTGCGCAACATGAACGAGTTGGGCGTTTTGGGGGCGTTCATCCCGGAATTTGGCCGGATCGTCGCCATGATGCAGTTCAACATGTATCACCATTACACGGTGGACGAGCACATCATTCAATGTATCTCGCAATTGTCAAAGATTGAGCGGGGGGAATTGAAGGAAGACCTGCCGGTTGTTTCCGAGATTTTGGCCAAGGGGGTGAACCGGCGCGTCTTGTATGTGGCGCTGCTGCTGCACGACATTGGCAAGGGGCGGCCGGAAGATCATTCGGTGATTGGGGCGGAAATCGCGGCGGTGATCTGTCCGCGATTGGGGTTGGAGCCGCATGAGACCGAGACGGTGGTTTGGCTGGTGCGCAATCATCTGCTGATGTCAGACACCGCACAAAAACGCGATACGGCGGACCCGCGCACGATCCGCAATTTTGCCAAAGCGGTGGGCAATCCGGTGCGGTTGCGGCTTTTGGCGGTTTTGACGGTTTGCGACATTCGCGGCGTTGGTCCAGATGTTTGGAACAACTGGAAGGCGGTGCTGTTGCGTGGATTGTTTCAGCAAACCCTGGATGTGTTGAGCGACGGCAGTACCACCCAAAGCCAAAGCACGCGGGTCGAGCACGCCAAAGCTGAACTCGTCAAAGCCCTGGGCGATTGGATGCCCGCCAAGATCAAGGCCGAATGCTCTCGGCATTACGGTGCCTATTGGCTGGGGCTGGACACCGCCACGCACAAGGTTTTTGCCGAATTGCTGCTGGATGTGGCCGAGGACGTAGTCAATTCCAGCGTCGAACCCGACGAAAGCCGGGATGCGACGCGCGCTTGTTTTGTCATGCAGGACCATCCGGGGATTTTTGCCCGATTTGCCGGCGCTTTGGCCTTGTCAGGTGCCAATGTGGTGGATGCGCGGACTTATACCAGCTCGGATGGGCTGGCGACGGCGGTGTTTTGGATTCAGGATACGAATGGCCGACCGTACGAAAAGTCGCGACTGATGCGGCTGCGCAAAATGATCACACAAACGCTGAAGGGTGAAGTCATTGCGCGGGATGCATTGAAAACCAAGGACAAGGTGAAACGGCGCGAAAAGGATTTTGTGGTGCCCACGGCGATTACTTTCGACAATCTGGCATCGGACATCCACACATTGATCGAAGTCGATACCCGCGACCGGCCCGGCTTGCTGCATGATCTGGCGCGGACTTTGACGGCGAACAACATCTCGATTGCTTCGGCCGTTATCGCCACCTATGGCGAACAGGCGGTGGATACGTTCTATGTGAAGGATCTGTTCGGCATGAAACTTCATTCGGAAAGCAAGCGAAGGGTCATCGAGACGCGGTTGCGCGAGGCCATTTTACGCGGCGCGGAAAGCGCCTTGGCATGAGCGCTATTCGCTTGATTCCAGCGTTTCTGACCGTCGGCGGCTGGACCTTGGCCAGTCGGTTGCTTGGGTTTGTGCGCGACATCATGATCGCGGCGTTTCTGGGGACCGGGCCAGTGGCCGAGGCGTTTTTGGTGGCGTTCTCTCTGCCAAACATGTTTCGCCGGTTTTTTGCCGAGGGTGCGTTTAACATGGCGTTTGTGCCGATGTTCGCCAAAAAACTGCAATCCGGCGACGATCCGAAAGCCTTCGGAGAAGAAGCTTTGTCGGCTTTGGCGACGATCCTGATTGCGATTACCTTGCTGGCACAGGTGTTCATGCCTTGGGTCGTTTTGGCGCTGGCCAGTGGTTTTGCGGGCGATGAACGGTTCGATCTGACGGTACATTTTGCCCGGGTGACGTTTCCTTATTTGCTGTTCATTTCGATTGCAGCACTGCTCAGCGGCATCTTGAACGCTTTAGGACGCTTTGCCGTGGCGGCTGCCGCGCCTGTGCTGCTGAACGTTATCCTGATTGCGGCGATGGCTATGGCGCATTGGCTGGGATTTGATATCGGCAAAACCCTGGTCTGGGCTGTTTCAGTTGCTGGCTTGGCGCAATTGGTGATGATCTGGTTTGCGGCGGCGCGGGCCGGGATGACGCTGCGGCCGGTACGGCCGCGGATCTCGCCAGAATTGCGGCGTTTGGCGATGATTGCGGCACCGGCGGCGCTGGCGGGTGGCGTGGTGCAGGTCAATTTGCTGGTCGGGCGGCAGGTGGCAAGCTTCTATGACGGGGCGATTGCTTGGCTGAGTTACGCCGACCGGCTGTATCAACTGCCTTTGGGCGTTGTGGGTATTGCGATAGGCGTGGTGCTGCTGCCCGACCTGTCGCGCCGATTGGGTGCCGGTGATATTGACGGCAGTCGCAACGCCTATAACCGCGGGGCGGAATTCACCTTGCTGTTGTCGGTTCCCGCGGCTTTGGCATTGATGGTCATACCTTTGCCGCTGGTCACTGTTTTGTTTGAGCGTGGTGCTTTTGGTGCGACGGACAGTTGGAACACCGCCCTTGCAGTGGCGATTTATGGAGCCGGTTTGCCCGCTTTTGTTTTGCAAAAAGTTCTGTCACCGCTCTATTTCGCCCGCGAAGATACGCGCTCACCGTTTCGCTTTGCCTTGGTTTCACTGGTGATAAATGCGGTGATTGCCATTGGACTGGCCCCGTGGCTGGGTTTTGCAGCGCCTGCGATCGGCACAACGATTGCTGGTTGGGCAATGGTCTGGTTACTGTGGCGCGGCACTTGGTCAATGGGCGAAGCGGCGCGGATTGATGGGCGTTTGCGGGAGAGAGCGGGGCGGATAACGCTTGCCTCGCTGGCGATGGCGGCGGTGTTGGTGGTTCTGGGCTGGCTGTTGTGGGATGTATTTCGCACCCCGGGTCTGCGCTATGCCGGCTTGGCGACGCTGGTTGTCGTTGGTGCGACGTCCTATGCGATAGCCTGTTTGGGGCTGAGGGCGATCACTTTGGGCGATTTTCGCTCGGCGCTGAAGCGCGGTTAACCCCGTATCGCCGCCAGCCATTTTTGCAGCCGGGGGCGCGCATCCGGGGCCAGAACAAACGACATCCCAAACCCCAGCGCAAACCCGGTAAGGTTGGCGATCCAATCGTTGTTGCCCCCGGCGATCAGCAAATACAGCAACTGCAGCAGCATCAGAAAGCCGATAAGCCGGAATGCCGACCAGCGTGCGTGTCCCCGGCCGTCGAGTGATAACCACAAGATCCAGGTGTAGGCCCCCAGCAGACCGTAAACCGCCGGATAGGCACCGACCAAAGGGTAGCTGAATGTCGACAACAATCCGTAGACTATCGGACCGATGACGCTGGCCAAAAACAGGATCACCAGAACGCCGACAGTCGAAAACTCTTCGGCCACCCGTTTGCCCAAGGCCAGGATCATGATGGTCGCGAACAGCGCGTGCATTATCGAGAAATGGACAAAGGCGTAACTTACCAGACGCAACAAATCGGTTGGCAGAACTTGCCGGTTCTGGCGCGCGTGCTCAAAAAGCTGATCGAAAAATCCGTAGCGTTCGATCAGGATGTTGCGCCAGCCAATCGCCGCCGGGCCACCCACCCAGCCGTGTTCGGCGGCCTGCAGGACAAGTTCGGGTGCCATGACCGACAGCGCAACGACAACGATGACAGGTGGAATCGGGTTGACCGGTGAAACATTCATATTCTCGCTAAACATGCGCGAGGCTGCTCCTGTTGACGCACCGCGATTGCGCGGCGATAAGGCTGGCGTTCTTTAGCTGATCGAAGGGTGCAATGCTATGGC